>CALVLT010000029.1 GCA_944340905.1 uncultured Clostridia bacterium | reverse complement strand
AACGCTTCGTACTGCGCCGTCGTCAGCGTGACCGCGCCGCCTTCCGCCTTCACCCCGCCCACGCTCTCAACGGTGAGGGACGTATCATCCGAAAGCACCGTCAGCGTGACGGTGTAGTCCTTCTGCGTGCCGTCCTCTGCCGTCACCGCAAATTTGAGGCTAGTGCCCTCCAGCGTCACCGTCACGCTCGCCTTTTCCGCAAGCGTGTATTCGCATACCGCGCCCTTATCCTGCGCCGCCGCAAACGCTTCGTACTGCGCCGTCGTCAGCGTGACCGCGCCGCCTTCCGCCTTCACCCCGCCCACGCTCTCAACGGTGAGAGACGTATCGCTTGAGAGCACGGGAGGATCCTCGTCCCCGCCGCCCGGATCGCCGCCTTGCGGCTCCTCCTGCTCGGTGCCGGGCGGCGTAACGCTCTGCTGCTCTGCGGGCGTACACCCGACCAAAAACAGCGACGCCGCAACTGCGACCGTCAGCAGAAGCGCAATCAACCACGTATGTTTTTTCATCATTTTCCTCCTCATTTGCAAGACGCCCCTTGCAATTTTCCTTCATTTGTATTATAATCGGAGTAAGACCGCTTTTCAATACAGAAATTTGCGGAATTGAGTGCAAAAAAACGACGGAATATCATGCAGAGGACCAAAAGGATCGTCGATCTTCTTCCCGAAACGGACATCGCTTTCCAGAAGGAGACCTTTTCAAGAAACAGGCTTTTATATAACGTGACGCAGATCGGCGTCTGCGTGGGCGGCGTGCGCCATTCCATCTCGCGCGAACGGTACGACGCCTTTGCCCTGTTCTATCTGAGGGAAGGCGCCGCGCTGCTTGAATACGACGGCAAAACATTCCGCGCCGAAGCGGGAGACCTGCTCTTCTGGGATCAGAGAAAACCGCACACGCTGCGCAACGCGGGGAACGCTCCCTTTACCGCCGACTTCACCTACCTGTTCGGACCGAACGCCGACGGCTTTTTTGCGGCGTTCGAACAAAAACACGGCTGCCTGCTGCACGGCTACGATCCCGCGCTCTTTTCCAAGGCAGTCGCCGAGATCACGCCCGCCATCCGGCACGACCGGGAAGATCCTTACCGCACTTCCGCCCTGCTGTACGCCGTACTCGCCGACCTGCTGCGCTACTGCGACGGCGATCCCGATGCGGAGAGCGACGTCTCCAAGATCGTCGCCTATCTTTCGGAACACTACGCCGAACCCATCCGCATGAGCGATATTTCCGAACTCGTCTATCTGAGCAAGTCCTATTCCATCCGGAAGTTCTGCGCGCGGACGGGCTTTACCCCGAAGGAATATCTGAATAACCTGCGCTTCGACAAGAGCAAGGTCCTTCTGCTGGAAAGCAGGGACTCCGTGCAGGAGATCGCCGAGCGGGTAGGGTTTTCGGACGGCCGCAGTCTTATCTCGCTCTTCCGCAGAAAGCTCGGCATGACGCCGACGCAGTTCCGTGCGATCTCCGAAAAAACCCGGAAATAATTTGTCTGCACAAAAAAACGGCGCCGAAGCGCCGTTTTTTTGATTGTTTGATAAAAGAATCACCGTTTTTCAAATTGCGATTTCGGTGCGCCGCAGACGGGACACACCCAATCGTCGGGCAGCTGCTCGAAGGGGACCTTTCCGTCATACACATAGCCGCAGATCTTGCAGACATACCTGCCGCCGCCCTTCTCTTCCGCCTGATAGGTGGGAGCGTTTGCCGCCGTCTTGCCCTTGAGCACCTTGTGATAGTAGGCATACGTCATGGGCGTTCCGTCCGAGAGGACGTCCGCATCCATGACCTCACCCAGAAAGACGGTGTGCGTCCCCGTCTCCATTTTATCGATGACTCTGCAGGTGAACCAGCACTTTACGCCGTCCGGAACGGGGAGCTTTCCGCGCACCTTCCAGGGAAAATCGGCAAACTTATCCCTGTCCTTGGAAGAAAAGAACCCGAATTTGCCGATGAGCGTGGGATCGCAGTCCTCCGCGAGCACGCAGACGGAGAAATATCCCGTGTCGCTCACGCATTTGTTGGTATGGTTCTTATGGTTGAGCGAGACGGCGAGCGTCGCGGGTTCGGATGTGATCTGCATCGCGCTGTTGGCGACGCAGCCCACCGGCCTGCCCTCATCCCAGCTCGTGCACAGATACACCCCGTATGAAAGATCGTAAAACGCCTTTTTGTTCATAAACGATTCCTCCTTCCCCTCCGATCCGCCTGTACGGATGCACAAAATAAAGAAAGCGGACGAAACCGCCCGCATCCTTTTGTCACTTGTTCTCTGCCTGTTCCGCGATGACTTCCTTGCCGTCGTAATAGCCGCAGTTCTTGCACACGCGGTGCGCCACTTTCAGCTCATGGCAATGCGGACACTCGACGAGCGTCGCCGCGGTCGCCTTGTAATTCGCAAAACGCTTGTTGGTCCTGCTCTTCGACTGCTTTGTCTTGGGGACTGCCATTTTTACACCTCTTCTGAGTTATTCTTTTCCCATTGCGCGCACGCCTTGCACAGAAGGCGGGAAGGGAGCGCAAACATGATGCTCTCGCGCAGCCATTCCCCGAGGGAGACGACCCCGTTGCGGTAGCCGTATGCCTCGCCGTCGCCGTCGCCCGGAAGGAACAGCGCCCGTGCATCATATACGATCTCCGCCGACGCATCTTCCAGACAGCGCGAACACGCGCCCTGCAGCGCAAACGCAATGGTTCCCGAAACCTCCACCGAATTGTCCTCGGCAATGCGGTAGGAAAGCTCCGCACGGACAGGCCCCGCAAAGTTCACGAAGGGAATATCGAGGAGCGATGCGTCCGCCTCAAAGGAAAAGGCGAGCGTTCCCTCCCACATGTTTCTCGCGATACAGCCGCGGGCGTCTATTTCGGGAATCATCGACTTACAAAAGTATAGGCGATTTTATACGCTTTGTCAATCTTTTTTGCCGCGCATTTGCAAGGAATTTTGCAAATTTCAGAGCAGCGCCGCCGTCTCGCGCGCGATGACGAGTTCCTCGTTGGTGGGAATGACGAGCACTTTGACGCGCGAGCCGTCCGCGGAGATCTCGTGAATGGCGCCGTCGTTCTTATATTCGTTCTTCGCGGGGTCTATTTCGATGCCGAACGCCTGCATGTCGGAGAGCACCGAGGCGCGGATGTGCGGGGTATTCTCCCCCACGCCCGCCGTGAACACGACGGCGTCCAGCCCGCCCAGCGCCGCCATGTAGGCGCCCACGTACTTCTTGCAGGCGTATGTAAACATGTTGAGCGCGAGCTGCGCGCGGTAGTTGCCCTCTCTGGCGGCGGCCGTCAGGTCGCGGTAGTCGCTCGAGACGCCCGAGACGCCGAGCATGCCGCACTTCTTGTTGAGGTACACGAGCGCCTCGTGAATGTTCAAGCCCTTCTTATTGCACAGAAATTCCACGGCGGCGGCGTCGATATCGCCGCTGCGCGTGCCCATGGGCACGCCCGCAAGGGGGGTGAAGCCCATCGAGGTATCGATGCATTTCCCGCCCTTGACCGCCGAGATGGAGGAGCCGTTGCCGAGGTGGCAAGTGACGATCTTCAGCTCTTTGGGGTCCTTCCCCAGATAGTCCGCCGCCGCCTGCGACACATACTTGTGCGACGTGCCGTGCGCGCCGTACTTTCTGACCTGATAGGTCTTGTAATCGTCGTAGTCGATGGCGTACAGGTAGGCATAGTCGGGCATGGTGGCGTGGAAGGAGGTGTCGAACACGAGCGCCATCTTCTTGTCCGGCATGACGGCGCGGCAGGCGTTGACGCCCTTGATCGCCGCGGGGTTGTGCAGCGGCGCAAGTTCGGCGATCTCGTCCATCGTCTTCATCACCTCGTCGGTGACGAGCGTGGTCTGCTTGAACGCCTCGCCCGAGGCGACGACGCGGTGCCCGACGGCGTCGATCTCGTCCATCGAGCGGATGACGCCCGCCTCGCCGTCGGTCAGCTCGCCCAGAACGAGCTGGATGGCCTGCGTGTGGTCGGCGATCTCCTTTTCGATGACGAAGGTCCTTCCGCCCGCCTTGTGGGTGAGGCAACCGCCCTTGATGCCGATGCGCTCGACATTGCCCTTGGCGAGCACTTCCTCCGTTTCAATGTTGATGAGCTGATATTTGAGCGAGGAGCTCCCCGCGTTGATGACAAGTATTTTCATGACATTCCCCTTTTTTCAGTCCTTGACCTGCAGAGCGGTAACGGCGACGGCGAGCACGATGTCGGACGCCTTGCAACCGCGCGAAAGGTCGTTCAGGGGCTTTGCAAAGCCCTGGCAGATGGGGCCGACCGCCTGGAACCCGCCCAGCCGCTCGGCGATCTTGTAGCCGATGTTGCCCGACTGCAGGTCGGGGAAGATGAACACGTTGGCGTGCCCCGCCACCGCTGACTTCGGCGCCTTGATGGCAGCCACCTCGGGCACGAGCGCCGCGTCGAACTGCAGTTCGCCGTCGATGGCAAGCTCGGGCGCCTTTTCCTTGGCGATGCGCGTCGCCTCCTGCACGAGCGTCACGTTGTCGTGCCTGGCGCTGCCCATCGTGGAGAAGGAGAGCAGCGCGACCTTGGGTTCGATGCCCGCGATCTCCTTGGCGCTCCTTGCCGTGGCAACGGCGCAGTCCGCAAGCCCTTCCGCCGTGTAGGTGGGGTTGAGTCCGCAGTCCGCGAACACGAGCACGTCGTCCTGCATATACTTGTTGCCGCCCATGGGCGCGATCATGATGTTGAAACTGGACACGGCGCTCACGCCGGGCGCGGTCTTGATGATCTGCAGTCCGGGGCGCAGCGTGTTTGCCGTCGAATGGCAGGCGCCCGAGACAAGCCCGTCCGCATCGCCGCTCTTGAGCATGAGCGCGCCGAAGAAGGTGGCGTCCTTTGCCTGTTCGTGCGCCTGCTCGGGCGTCATGCCCTTCGCCTTGCGCAGTTCATAGAGCAGGTTCGCATACTCCTCCAGCTTGGGCGACGTGGCCGGATCGATGATGGTGATGCCCTCCAGCTCCGCCTCGGGATTGGCTGCCCTGATCTCCGCCTCTTTGCCGAGCAGGACGATCTTGGCGACGCCCTCCTCCACGCAGCGCTGCGCCGCCTCGACGACGCGCTTGTCCTCGCCCTCGCAGAGTACGATGGTGCGCTGCTTTTCGCCGGCGCGCTTCTTGAGTTCGTCCGCGAACGAACCGGATTCCACGATCTTTCTGCCGAACTGCTTGAGCTGTCTTACGAAATTTGCCATAGCCTTTCTTTTTATAACCCCTTTTCTTTTTCTGCGATTTCGTGTATAATAGATGTGTACCATCCATCACTTTCAGTATTATACACCATTTTATTAAACTTGTAAAGGACAACACGGAAAAAACATGAAATTTTGTGCGGTGATCTGCGAATACAATCCCTTCCACAACGGGCACAAATACCAGCTTGCCGAGGCGCGCCGCCTCTCCGGCTGTGACAAGCTGCTGTGCATCATGAGCGGGAACTTCACCCAGCGCGGGGAGGCGGCCGTCTTTCATAAGTATGAACGGGCGCGTCACGCCGTTCTGGGGGGTGCGGACGCCGTCATCGAACTGCCGACCGCCTTTGCGGTGGCGCCCGCCGAACTGTTCGCGCGCGGCGCGGTGCATATCCTTGCAAGCATCCCCGCCGTGACGGCGCTCGCCTTCGGCTGTGAGAGCGGCACGAAGGAGGACTTCCTCAGGACCGCCCGCGCCACCCTTTCGGAGAGCAAACAGTTCCGCGCGGCGCTCAGAGAACATATGAAGGACGGGACAAGCTACATCCGCGCGCGCAATGCGGCGCTGCTCGAGACGGGTGCGGACGCGGACGAGGCACTGCTCTCCTCCCCCAACAATATCCTCGGCACCGAGTATTGCCGCGCCATTCTTGCGCAGGGCGCGGCGATCGAGCCGCTGCCCATTCCCCGCGTTGGCGGCGGATATGCCGACACCGCGCTCTTTCGCGACTTTTCCTCGGCGACCGCCCTGCGCGCGGCGATGCAGGACGGCTCGCGCAAGGCGAAGAGGGCGCTGAAGGGCAACCTGCCGGAAGAGGTGTACCGCGCCGCGCGCGGCTATGCGCCCCTGCCCTATGAGAGCGCCGCCCTGTGCGCCTTTCTTGCCGCCTCCCCCGAGGCGGCAGCCGCCTGCCCCGACTGTGCGGAGGGACTGGAGAACCGCATCCGCGCCATGGCGCGCACCAATCCCGACTTCTCTGCCGTGCTGGAAAAAACGGTCTCCAAGCGCTACACCGCCGCTCGCATCCGCCGCGTGATCGCCCAGAACTTTCTCGGACTGACGCGCGGGGAGGTGACGGAGTGGGTGCAGGAACCCCTCTATGTGCGCACGCTCGCCGTGAAGAAGGAGGGCGCGGAGGAACTGCTTGCCGCCCTCGGCGCGGGAAGGTTTCCGCTCATCGTCCGCAAGAGCGACTATTCCCTGCTCAGAAAGGATGCCCTCGCCTGCTTTGAAACGGACGTGCGCGCGAACGATTTGTACAACGTACTCTCCGGCAGACACACGGGCGAATTTGAAACGCTGTTTGTGTAGCCCGCGCGTGTGCAATTGCAAGGTAGTTCTTGCCCCCTTAACGCCCGCAGGGCTTTAAGGGGGGCAGGAAAGCTCTCCCTGTGCAAGGGGCGAATGCGTGCGTCATGCGCAGCACCACGGTGTGGTGTGCGCGCACGCATGAGCTGGCAATTTTGCATATGCACGCAAAATTGCTGACCAAGCGCAAGGTCTACTTGCGTGAGACGGTGCCGAGCTTGCGAGGCGGGAGGGTTGTTGTGCTTGTCTGTGACCTGCTTTGACAACCCTTTCGTCCACTGCGCGGCCACCTCCCCTAAAAATCTTCGATTGTCAGGGGAGGCAAGAAAATCGCGTTATCATGCCTGCAAGACAACGTATGAGGCTCCCTTCGGTTCGGAATGACGGGAAGCGGGCGAGAAGGCTTCCCCCTGGGGGGAAGCTCCGCCGCAGACGGTGATGAGGGGGTGCCCCCCTTAACGCCCGCAGGGCTTTAAGGGGGGTGGCGCGCAGCGTCGAGGGGATCAACTCCTTCCGCTCTCTTATATCTTAATAAAAACCAACAACGGAGGTAGGAAGATGGACAACAAAGTCAGCATTGACGGAACATGGGAGAGGCAGTTCGACTTCGACATGCGCTCGCGGGCATTTTTCACGGTGACGAGCGACAGATACACCGTGCGCGTCAGCGGCGGCAGCGTGAGGGTCTGCGACAGGGCAACGGGCGAAGAGCTTGCCCGTTTCAAGGGCTACAACTATCTGTACACGGGGGACATCAAGCCGGACGAGAGCGAGCTGTTCGCCCTGGAAAACGGCAAACACTTTTACATTTTCTCGCTCAAGGAGATGCGCCAGACACACCGCATCACCCTGCCCAAGACCTATCGCTGCGTGGATATGTACGGGGAATATTCCGAGGACGGCAAGACCCTGTATGTCCCCGTCTGCCGCATCACGGGCAGCGACGGCGAACACGAATACCACTACTATGTGTGCGAGTACGAGACGGACGGCTACACGCTGCGCAGGATGACGCCCGTCGAAGAGGAGGCGGCGCACCACTGGCCGCTCCCGCCGCAGCAGCCCGAAACACTGTAAGACAAATCAGAAGGCAAACCATATTGGAAAACGCGCCCGCGGCAGACTTACCGCGGGCGCGTTGTTTTGATAAAAAACACTTAGTTTGTCTCGTCCGTTCTGCCGAGAAGATAATCCAACGAGACGTGGAAATAATCGGCAAGCAGCTCCAGATATTCCCATGAAGGGGTATACTGCTGCTTGACCCAGCGGGCAAGATAGCCCCTGTAAAAGCTGCATTCCCTGCTGACGGTCGCAAAGCTCACCTGCCGCTCGGCGCAAAGCTGCACGATGCGCTCCGCAAAGGAGGAGGGCGTCTTTGCGCTTACAAAATATTCGTCGTCGCTGTTGCCTAAAAGATACCCGAGGGAACAGCCGAAATAGTCCGCCATCTTGACGGCGACGCGCGGCGTGGGGAGAATGCCGTATTCCAAGGCATTGGAGAACGAGGAATAATCGATGCCCAACAACTTCGGCAATTCGGACTTTTTGATATGCCGTTCTATGACGGCTTCGTTGATCAGGTCGTTGAGCCGCGCCTGAAATGCGGGAGAAATACTCATAATTGATTCTCAAACAGCCAATTTATGTACAGAATCGGTAGACTGTTACATTGTAATATGATATAATACTTCCATAAAAAATCGTAACAGATTTGAAAATATGTTACGTTTTTGACAAAAATATTACAAAGGAGAAACGATTATGATTGAACTAAAACTGACAGACGCGGAGTGGGAAAATCTTTTACAACTTGTTGTTATAGGCGAATATGCTGCAAGTCAGCTTAAGAAGAAGGCAGAAAAGTTTACCCACATAGCCGAAAAACTTTACCGTAAACAGTATGAACTTCACACAAAAATTTCAGGAGACGAAGCAGAAGAAAATGAAATCGCCGATATCCGAGAAAAAATCAGTGCCGATATCGACGATTATTTAGAATATTTTGAAAACTATGAGCGCAAATGAAACGCGTCCGCGGCAAGTCTGCCGCGGGCGCGTCATTCTATACTATATGATTTCCGATCTGCCTACGAGATAGTCGATGGATACCTGAAAGTAATCCGCAAGCAGCCAAAGACTACGAATGCACGGCTGCTTTTTCCCCAGCAGCCATGCGCTGATCGTATTTTGTCCGATGCCTGTCTGTTCGGCAAGCCGCACCTGATTGAGCCCCTGCTCATGCATCAGTTCCCGCAGGCGGTCCGCTATCCTGATCTGCATTCGTTCCCCCCAAACGATCTCACGTTGCCGGTATTTTGCAATACGTCATTCCTTTTCCATGCCGCACGGGTAAGCTGCGCCGTGAACGCTGCCCCTGCGCACCGCATCGTAAAAGCGGTAGCCGCCCGAGAAGTTATAACAGTCGTACCCGTTCTGCGCGAGAATGCGGCAGGCAAGGTAGCTGCGCAGTCCGCTCTGGCACATGACGTAGACGGGCTTTCCCTTCTCCAATTCTCCCAGCCGTCCGCGCAGCTCGTCCAGGGGAATGTTGACAAATCCCTGCACGTGTCCGCGCGCATATTCGCGCGGCGTGCGCGCGTCGAGCAGCGTCACGCTGCCGTCGCGGGGCAGGGACGGCAGCTCCTCCCAATGGAACTGTTTCACCCTCCCCTCCATGAGGTTTTCGATCATGTAGCCCGCCATGTTGACGGGATCCTTTGCCGAGGAGTAGGGCGGCGCATAGGCGAGATCGAGCTCGGCGAGCGCCGCAGCGTTCATGCCTGCGCGCATGGCGGTGGCAAGAACGTCGATGCGCTTATCCACCCCGTCGCCGCCCACGATCTGCGCCCCGAGCAGCCTGCCGTTCTCCCTCTGAAAGAGCACCTTCATCGTCATGGCCTGCGCCCCGGGGTAGTACGTGGCGTGGCTTGCCGGCGAAAGCACCACCTTGTCATAGGGGATCGCGCAGGCGCGCGCCGTCCGCTCGTTGATGCCCGTGGCGGCGGCGGTCAGCGAAAACACGCGCAGCACGGACGACGCCTGCGCGCCGCGGTATTCGCTCGGCAGCCCGCAGATATTGTCGGCGGCGATGCGCCCCTGTTTGTTCGCAGGCCCAGCCAGGGCGACGAGCGCTTTCTCCCCCGTCACGAAATGCTGCACTTCGACGGCGTCCCCCACCGCGTAGATATGTTCGTCCGACGTGCGCATATGTGCATCGACGGCAATGCTGCCCTTCTGCCCGAGGGCAAGCCCCGCCGCCCGCGCAAGCTGCGTATCGGGGGCGACGCCCACGGCCATGACGGCGAAGTCCGCATCGTATTCCCCCTTGTCGGTGCGCACGCACAGCCGCTCCCCCGTGCCGAGGCCTTCAAAGCTCTCGTCAAGGCGCAGCCCGACGCCGCGCCGCACCAGTTCGGCGTGCAGCAGGGCAGCCATGTCCGCATCCAGGGGTGCAAGCACCTGTTCCCCGCGCTGGATGAGGGTGACGCGCACCCCCTTCCGCATGAGGTTTTCCGTCAGCTCCAGACCGATAAATCCGCCGCCCACAACCACCGCATGGCGGGGCGCGTGCGCCGCCACAAAGTCATGGATGGCGAGCGTATCTTCCACCGTGCGGAGCGTGAACACACGCGCGTCATCCGTGCGCGCGGCGGGCGGCACGACCGCCTTTGCCCCGGGCGAGAGCAGCAGAACGTCGTAAGATTCCGCATACGTGCGCCCTGTTTCAAGGTCCTTCACCGTGACCGACTTTTCCGCACGGTCGATGGCAACCGCCTCGGCATGCACGCGCGCATCCACGCGGTAACGCGCATAAAAGGAGGCGGGCGTCTGCAGGGTGAGTTCGTCCTCCTCCCCGATCTCCCCGCCCACATAGTAGGGCAGGCCGCAGTTTGCATACGAAATATAGCCCGTGCGCTCGAGTATGACGATCTGTGCGCGCTCGTCCAGACGGCGGATGCGCGCCGCAGCCGTTGCGCCGCCCGCGACGCCGCCGATGATGACAACTTTCATACCATTCTCCTTTTGCCTCGGGGCGAGCACTTCCCTGCCTCGTGCGCTCACCCAAACTTTTTGTATCATACCGATTATACCGCAAATGCGCCGCAATTGCAAGAGCCGACTGCAAATTTGCGCAAAGAGACACAGCCCCCTGTCCTGCGACCTTAAAACAAGTATTCAGGGGAAAGAAAAGGCTCCCTCTTTGAGGGAGCTGTCACGAAGTGACTGAGGGAGTAGCCTTCCCCTTGGGGGGAAGGCTTGTTCGCGTTCTCTTGCCCTAAGACAATGTACGGGGGATTCTGCGTCGCGGCAAGAAGGTGGGCACGGGTATTCGGCAAAGCCGAACACCACGTCTTGACTTTCTGCCGCTCCTTTTCGCAAAAAAGCTTTGCAAGCAAATCTTTTTTGCGAGTGCTGCGGTTTGATAATTTTATTTTCGCTCTGCCCGACGCGGAGCGGCACACGAGCGCGCAGCGCGAAGTCATGACGGCAGCAGGCGAGAAGAACCGTCATTCTGAGGCATGGTGCAGCCATGCCGTAAGAATCCCCTCGCAGAACGTAGACAGCACGCTCCCCCTGTCCTGCGGACGTCCCCCCTTAAAACAAGTATTAAGGGGAAAGAAAAGGCTCCCTCTTTGAGGGAGCTGTCACGAAGTGACTGAAGGAGTAGCCTTCCCCTTGGGGGAAACGCTTATCCGCTTTCTCTTTTCCCTAAAAGAATCAGCCCCTGCGCGGTGCGCAGGGGCTGCATTTATAATTTTCCTTATTCGCCCACGAGGCCGTCGCCCGTGATGGTGGAGTAGTTGTTCATGAACATGGACATGCTGCGATTGTTGCCCTCCGTCCGACCGAGACAGGTGATGGTGAAACCCGACCTGTTCTGATCGCCCAGCCAAGCGGGGCGCACCACGCCGTAGTACACCGTGTCGCCGCTGTCGCGCCCGCCCGTTCCCTTGAGCGTTTCGCTGAACGTGAACTTGATATAGCCGTTGCCGTACATGACCCACGTGCCGATGGGCGTACCAGAAGCCTGTGAACCGTCGTAAATTTCTCCGCTGTTCGGATCGTCCGCGTTCTGCGTGAGCGTCACGTCGCGCGAGGTGTTGTAGACCGTTTCTTTGTGCGAATTATAGCCGGTATCGGTGGAATCCGCACCGTTCACCATGACAGCCATCTTGAATTTGCCGCCATCCGTATAGGCAAACAGTTCTTCCGCCGTGACGGCGCGGTCCATCTCCCCGCCGTAGCGGTTGGGGTTGATGACGATCTCGCCGAAACTGTTCAGATAGTACTGGTGCAGCTGCGTGACGAACTGGATGTCATCGCCGCTCTTGCGCATGATATATGCCGCTACCGACACGCCGCTGTCCGTTGTAAACAAGTCGTTGTGCCCGGGGAGCATGAAGTCGTACTCGGTGCTCGTATCGCTCTTGCTGTGCCAGCTGAATCCGCCCATATACTTGTTGCCCGAGTTGGAGGCAAGTCCTACGCCCGCATTCCACACGATGCCGCCCGTCGTCGAGCGGTAAATGCCCCACACGCTCTCGCTCCTGCCGCCCCACATCTGGTAGTTGTCCGAAAGGCCGTCGTAGGAGTGCATGGAATAGTAGTACGTCTTGTTCTCTTCGAGAATGGTCTCATTCTCGTCCATCACCGTCACGTTGTCGTGGCGGGCGATGACGGGCGCCTCCATATTCTCGCGGGAGATGTTCTTGCCGTAGTAGTCATGCTCCCAACCGATCGCGGCGCCGTCGCCTTCTTCCGCCGCTGCACCAAAGGCGGTCTGAATGTCGCCCTCGATCCAGCTGCGGATATCGTTGTGCGACTGCCAGCCCTTGCCGTCCTTGCGCAGCCCCGTTTCGGGGTCAAGCTCAAGGATATAGTTGCCCGAACCGAAGGAGCCGTAAGCCATGTACATGTTGCCCTCGGTATCGTAGATGATCTGCGGATCGATGCCGTTGACGTCCTTGATCTGATTATCGTTGCGCAGGATGGTGGACTGCATCAGAACGGCGGGTTCGCCGTCCACCAGAACGGGCTTGAAGGAGCCGGGGTCGAGCGTTTCCGATTCATACAGCAGGATGCAGGCGCGGGCGTACACCCCTCTTCCGTCCGAAACAGAGATGCCCTCATTGTTGTCCGAACCGTCCACGACGCAGGTGTAGAGCCAGTAGCCGCTGCCGTCCGGCTTTGCCACGATGTCGGGCGCCCACCAGCTTGCGTCGTCCTCGCTATATCCGGAGATATATCCCGTCGAATCGGGCGTCGCGCCCTCCGAATACAGCCACGCGCCCGAACGGGTATCCAGAAAGTCGTCCTCCCGCGTGGCAACGTCGAACGTTTTGCCGATGAACTCCCACGTCTTCATGCCGTCGTAGGAGACGTGGATGGCGTTGCCGTAGGTCTGCTCGTCCGCATACGCGCCCGTCGTGGCGTTGGTCATGCTCGCCCAGCCCGTCGAGAAGATATAATACACCGGCTGCCCGTTGGTGTTCTTCACCTCGATGAGCGAAGGATCGTGCGTGTTGCCGAGCACCTCCTGCCCGCGGGACTCGTCAAAATCGCTGCTCGTTCCGCTGTACTGATTGCCCGGGTCGGTGACATAGGCGGGCACGACCTCCACCGTGCCGAGCGCCCCGTCCGCCGTGCGGTACACCACCGTGCCCGCGGAAACGGCGGTGAACACGCCGTCCGCATAGGTCGCGATGGAGGAGGCGTCGCTCACGCGCATGCCCTCCGCATCAAAGCCCGCGACCACCGTGGCGCCCGCAATGCTTGCCGTGGTGAGGGACGCGTCGATATAGCCGTCCCCGAGGTTGTCGTAGCAGATGCGCACGTCGGACGCGGCATCTGACGTGGGCGTGTTCTGCTCCTCCTGCGGCGTACATGCCGCAAGCGCGGAGAGCGCAAGCGCGCCCCCCAGCAGGAGCGCAGACGCCCTGAAATATTTCTTCATGATCTTCCCCCTGATGAAATTTTCTCCATTGTACCACATTTTTTTGCGTTTGACAATAAGGTAGCGGAAAATTTTCACATTTCCGAGCATGTATTCCGGACGCCCGCCGCTCCAAACATCTGCCCGCAAACGCAAAGCGCACCCCGTATCGCTACGGTGTGCGCTTCGCTTTGAGAGAATATGAAAAAATTGTGGAGAGTAGGTAAGTTGACCGGCTGCCTGCCGCACGGCATCTTGCACCATGGCGGAGCAGCAACCTGTTTACTTGCCTATATCATAAACCATTATCGTGTTCACCTTGTGAAAAGCCCATTAAAACACGGTAAAATCCGCAAAAAGTTTTATAAATACCGCCCGGCGATCGCCTCGGCAACGCGCAGGCCGTCCGCCGCGGCGGACGTGATGCCGCCCGCGTACCCGCATCCCTCGCCGCAGGGATATACGCCCGCGACGCCCTCGGCCTCGAAATTCGCTCCGCGCAGGATGCGCACGGGCGAGGACGTGCGCGATTCCACGCCCGTCAGCACGCTCTCATAGGCGGCAAATCCCGCAAGTTTTGCGTCCATGTCGGGCAGCGCCGCCTTCATGGCGTCCGTCAGGGCGCGGGGGAAGATCGCCTGCATGGGCACAAAGCTCGTTGCGGGCGCGTAGGTGGGTTTTACCTCGCCGAAGTAGTAGCTCTCCCTGTCCGCCAGAAAGTCCCCCACCAGCTGCACGGGGGCGCGATAGCCCCCGCCCGCCGCCTGAAACGCCGCGCGCTCGAGCTTTCTCTGGAACTGCACGCCCGCCAGCGGATGATCGCTTCCGAAGTCGGAGCGCAGTACCTGCACGACGAGCGCGGAATTGGCGTTCCTGCCCGCGCGCGCATAGTCGCTCATGCCGTTGGTGACGACGCCGCCCTCCTCGCTCGCCGCAGGGACGACCACGCCCCCGGGGCACATGCAGAAGGTGAACACGCCGCGATCGGAGGCGTGGGAGACGAGCTTGTAGTCCGCAGCGGGCAGGGCGGCATAGCCCGCGCCGTACTGCGCCCGTCCGATCTTCTCCTGCAGATGCTCGATGCGCACGCCGACGGCGAACTCCTTCTGCTGCACGGCAAAGCCGCGCGAGAGCAGCATTTCAAAGGTGTCGCGCGCGCTGTGGCCGACGGCGAGCACGAGACAGGCGCATGGTTCGCTGCCCCGCGTTGTCACGATTTCATCGATACGTCCGCCGCGGATGCGGACATCGGTGAGCTGCTCGCAGAACCTGATCTCTCCCCCGCGCGCAAGAATATCGGCACGGAGATTGGCAACGACCTTCTTTAAGTTGTCGCTGCCCACATGCGGCTTTCCCAGATACCCCACCTCGGCGGGCGCGCCGAAGCGGACAAAGGTGTCGAGCACGTCACGGTTGTGCACGTCGTTGGTCTGCGTGTTGAGTTTTCCGTCCGAGAACGCCCCCGCGCCCCCTTCCCCGAACTGCACGTTGCTGTCCGGATCGAGCACGCCCGTGCGCATGAAGGCGGCAATGTCCTGCGCGCGCTCCTCCACCCGCTTGCCGCGCTCGAGAATGACGGGGCGGATGCCGTGATCGAGCAGCCGCAGCGCACAAAACAGACCGGCGGGGCCTGCGCCGACGATGAACACGCGCGGCGCCTTGGTTGCCTGTTCAAAGGTGCGCACGGGCGGCGTGTACGGCTGCGTGCCGCACTCCACGCTGTACACCCATCTGATGTCCGACTTGTCGCGCGCGTCCAGCGATTTTTTGAGAATTCTGAAGTAGCGGCAGGGCGCATGCAGCTTGCGCTCGCACATTCTGATGAGCGCGCTCTCCTTCTGATGGGGGCGCAGGATGAGCCCCGTCAGCGTCCTATTCATTGCAGCGCCTCCGCCACGGCGAGCGCCGATGCGAACGCCCAGTGCAGGTTGTAGCCGCCGCACTCGCCGTCCACGTTGAGGATCTCCCCCGCAAAATACAAATTTTTGCAATAATTGCTCATGAGCGCATCGTTCACCTGCGCAAGCGGAATGCCGCCGCGCGTCGCCTGTGCATAGTCAAAGCCGAGCGTGCCCGTCACTTGGAGCGGGAACGCCTTCAAAAGGGCAAGTTCGCGCGCCCTGTTCCCCTCCGCCAACCGCAGGATATGCCGCCCGAGGCCGTTGTTGACGATACAAAGCAGCCCGTCCGCACCACCGCGCACGGCGCTTTCAAGCGCCTCGGCAGAGGTATCGGGCAGAAAGTCGAGCAAGATCTCGTCCCCCTTCTGCGCACGGGAGGAGGCGCGGAACACGGCGTCGCCCGAGACGCCGCTCTCGGTAAAGAGTACGTCCCCGCGCAGGGCGCACACCTCGCGCCCGCCGCGCATCAGGCGCAGCCCCGCATCCACGCGGATGCCCTTCAGCCCGCGCACGGCGGCGGGGTCGCAGCGCAGCTGCACCAGGACGGGCGAGAGCGGCGCAAGCGTATGCCCGAACGCCTGCGCCAGCGCATACGCCGAGCCGTCCGTTCCGAACTGCCTTGCCGCCTTGCCGCCCGCCGCCAGCACGACGGCGTCCGCCTTCAGCTCCCCGTCCGCAAAGGAGAGGGTAAATGTGCTCCCGCGGGACAGGTTTTGTACATACGTCCCCGTCAGAACGTGCACACCGCGCAGGGCAAGCTCGCGGCGGAAAAGGTCGGTGACGGCAGAGGCCTGCCGCCCCGCGGGATACACCCTTCCGCGCGCATCGGGCAGGAACAGCCCGCCCATGCCCTCTAAAAAGCGGATGACGTCCTGCGCGCCGCAGCGCGCAAGGATGCGGGCGACCTTTTCAAGATCGTCCGAAAAATAGTGCGACGCGTCCATGGCAAGGTTGGTCACATTTCCCTGTCCGTTGCCCGTTGCCGCCAGCTTGCGCCCCAGGCGTTCGCCGCGTTCCGCAAGCACCACTTCCCTTCCCGCGCCCGCAAGCCTGACGGCGCACGCCATGCCCGCCGCGCCGCCCCCGATCACCGCAATTTTCACCATATTCTTATCATACAGCATCCAAAAATATTTGTCAATGCATTGACAGGATTTGTTTTTCGTGATAAAATGGAGTAAACATAAAGGAGCGAATGCAATATGTACGCCATTCTTTCGTCAACCGCCACGACGTTCTGGGATTACATGATGGACAACCTTGCGCTGACCATCATTCTCTGCGTCATTCTTGTCCTGATCATCGCGCTGATCATCACGATGATCGTGCTCTCTGCAAAATACAGAAAACAGAAGAGGAACGGGGAACTTGAATCGGAGGAGCAGCCCGAACCCGAACAGACGCCCGCCGAGGACACGCAGGACGCCGCGCAGCCCGTGGAAGAACAGGCGCCCGTACAAGAGCCTGACGAGGAGCCTGCTCAGCCCGAAGAACCTGCCGAGGAGCCTGTTCCCGTGGAAGAACCTGCCCCCGTGGAAGAGCCCGCCGAAGAGCCCGTTCCCGTGGAAGAGCCCGCAGAGGAGCCTGTTCCTGTCGAAGAGCCTGCCCCCACCGAGGAGCCTGTTCAGCCCGAAGAAGAACTGCCCGCCCCTGCCGCGCAGGAAACAGCAGAAGTCACCAAGGAGGAAGAGCCCGTGAAACAGACCAAAACGGCGAAACCCGCACCCAAAAAGACGACCGCGGCGAAGAAACCCGCGGCAGCTGCGTCCAGGAAAAAGACGGCGCCCGCAGGCAAGTGGGTCATCCGCCCCACCGCGGCAGGATACCTGTTTGAGCTGCGCGCCAACAACGGCGAAGTCATGCTTGTGAGCAACGAGTACTCCAAGATCGACGGCGCGAAGAGCGGTATCGCCACCTATAAAAAGAGCATTGCGGCGGGGAACTTCACCGTCGTCGAGACCAAGGCGGGCGACTTTATCTTCCGCCTGACCAACGCGCAGAAACGCCTGCTGTGCGTCAGCTCCAACTACAACTCACAGGCGAGCTGCGAGAGCGCCGTGGAATCCACCAAGCGCTGGGCGGCATCCGACGTCATCGAAATTGCCGAAGAATAACGGCGCTATGTTCCGGGCGGCAGATCGGATACCGAATGCCCGCCCCGTCCAACAAGAATCGCGGCGTATAACAATCGAGTGTGTTCGGTTACAGAACACCCGCATGACTTGCATTGTTTCAAATGCATTGCGGCTTATCACCATCGGCTACGTTCCCGTTACAGAATACCCGCATGATTTGCAATGTATCAAATGCATTGCGGCACATTCTTGAAGAGCAACGAATGAAACACCAACAAATGCGCCGACGGGCATTTGCCCGTCGGCGCATTTGTTTTGTCTTAGGAGAAAGAGAACGTGAAAAGCCTCCCTCCAAGAGGGAGCCTTTTCTTGCCCCCCTTAACACTTGTTTTAAGGGGGGATGTCGGCACGACAGGGGGGATTTGCCTTTCCACATTCTGCGAGGAGATTCCTTCGTCGCGCTGCGAGTTCCTCGGAATGACGGTTCTTCGTGCCCGCCTACCGTCATTCCGCATGCTGTTCATTCCCCATGTCGATAACCATGGGAATTGTCCTATGTACTGATAGGCGCCCCATATAAACGCGGGGGACGCATTCTTGCGTCCCCCGCGTTTCAATACTCGCTCCTTCCTAAAAGATAATCGACCGATACATCAAACAAATCCGCAAGGCGGGAAAGATTTTCCAGGTTTGGTTCACCGCTGCCGTTCTCATACCGGATATAGGACGGTTGGCTGATATTCAATGCCTGAGCGACCTGCCGCTGCGTCATATGATTCAATTTTCGCAGCTCTGTCAGCCGTTCCTGAAAAATCTTCATTTTCTTCTCCTTATTTTATTGACAATTATAGCATTTTGCTATATAATCAAATAAATTGATAGCATTATGCTATCAATTCAAGGAGAGTATTATGATCAAAGTCGGAATCGTCCTGATCGTTCTGCAGGCAATTGCAACCATTGCGATGGCGGCTGCCGGAATGTTCCATTTAAGCGGTTTTGCAAATGTTTTGGGTTATTTTTCGATATCGATCATCGGAGTGATTCTGATCGTGGTCGGCTATCGGAAAAAACACAGACATGACAACGACCAAAACGAAAATCAAAACAGGGACAATAAATCATAACGATTCAATCGAAGAGAAATTGATATGACGCATCATATTATCAAATGCCCACACTGCGGAAAAGTGCTTGAGTTCGCAAGCGGAAGTTTGGACAGAATTGGAACTCCTTTTCGCAAATGTCCATATTGCGGAGGCATATGCGAAGATCTCAATACAATGGAATGGATTACACGTTCCCCATCACAACGCAGGGCTTTGATCTTCACAAAGCCTTTTGCCGCCGCACTCTTATCTTCTTTTTTTATTGGCGGTATCGCTATGCTGATTGCGAACAATTTTTTCGTTGGGTTAATTGTTGCAATCATTTGTTTTATAGCTGTTTTAGTACTTGGTATTCTTATTTTCAAGTCATATATAAAAGATGCTATTGAAGAATCACTACAACGTACAAAAAGTGCTGCTTATGTTAAATTATTGCAGGAAACCGGTTATCATATTTTTCCTATAAAAGGAGTTGAAGTTGGTTCTATTGATGATTTTGAAGTGAATGATAGAATAAAAACAGATGAGATTAAAACTGAAATAGATACAACCTATAGTCACCATTAAAATACCCCGCGGGGGACGCATTCTTGCGTCCCCCGCGGGGTTCTTTGAAAAATTCAATCGACAAAATACGTTCGGTATTCCGGTTCAAAGATCAACTGCCGCTTTAAGTCGCGCAGGCTGGTGTAGACGGGCTGACAGGCGCCCTCCGGCATCGGCTGCCAGACGGCGGGCACCGCGCTGTGGCGGTACTCCTCCGCATCCAGAAAGCACAGCCGCTCAAAACAGTAGGTCACATACCCCTTTGCCGAGCGAAAGATGACGCAGCGCACCTCGCCGCCGCAGGCATAGTGCGTCTCCAGCGTCTCGGGCGGCAGACCTTCGTCGTGCATGAACCGCACGGCCTCCTCCCGCGAGGGCAGCTCGCGCGCAATGTGCAGGACCCGTTTCGGCGCCTCCCCCCTGTCCCTTCTCCGCATCGCCTTAATCCTTGGAAAAATCCCCGATCTCGCGCGCGCGTTCAATGGAGAGGAACACCTCGGCAAGCGCATCCGTATCCGCCCGCGTGATATTCCCCTCGTCCACAAGGCGGGCAAGCTGCGGCTCGACGGGCATGCGCGCGACGGCGGGAATGCCGTACTCCTTGGCAAGCGCCTCCGCCTTGCTCGGCCCGAAAATTTCATGCCGTTTGCCGCAATCGGGACAGGTGAAATAGCTCATGTTCTCGACAAGCCCCAGGACGGGCACGTTCATGAGCTTTGCCATGTTCACCGCCTTTTTGACGATGGTCTCCACAAGGTCCTGCGGCGTGGTGACGACGATAATTCCGCTCAGGGGGATGCTCTGAAAGACGGAGAGCGGCACATCGCCCGTTCCGGGCGGCATGTCGATGAACATGATGTCCACGTCCTCCCACAGAACGTCCGTCCAGAACTGCACCGCCGCGCCCGCGATGAGCGTTCCGCGCCAGACGACGGGGTCGTCGTCGTGCTCCAGCAGGCTGTTCATGGACATGAGCTGCAGCCCGCTTGCGGTGCGCACGGGATAGATGACGCCCTCGTCCCCCGTTGCGCGCAGTTTGGTGCCGAACGCCTTGGGAATGGAGGGGCCGGTGATGTCGGCATCGAGAATGGCGGTGCGATAGCCGCGCGCCATCGCGCGCACGGCGAGCAGGGCGGTCACGAGCGACTTGCCCACGCCCCCCTTGCCGCTCGCCACGGCGATGGTCTTTTTGACGCTTGCGCCCTCATGCAGGGGCTTTACAAAGGATGCCTTGTCCCGCGAGGAGCAGCTGCCCGAACAGGTGGAACAATCGTGTGTACAATCTGCCATGATCTTCTCCTTTTCTACCGCTCTATTGTAGCTCCGCGGCGCAAAAATGTCAACCTGTTTCCGAGTCCCCTTTGCAATTTCTGCAAATGCGAAAGAATGCCTGTAAAACGACATTCGCTTTTGCTTGACTGTACCCGAGGGGATTCTTCGCTCCACTGCGTTCCGCTCTGCTCGCCGCCGCAGGCGGCACACGCCCGACACGCGCAAGGAATACCTGCTTGCAGAATTATTCCGTAGCCGTGGCGCACGAGAACCGAAGGTTTGATGTAGCGCGCAGCGCGAAGTTATGACGGTTTCTCACGCCCGCTGACCGTCACAACTTCGCCTCTTCGGGTCTCGTGCGCCGCTACGCGTCGGACAAAGCACAATAAAATCGTGAAACCGCAGTACTCGCCAAAATCTTTTCTCTGAAAAGATTGTGCGAAAAGGAGCGGCAAGCGTTTCAGGCAAGGTGTTTGGTGCAGCCGAATACCTGCAAAAGGCGCCTTGCCGCGACGCAGAATCCCCTCATACGTCGTCTTAGGGATATATATCAAAATAATTTTCCTGCCGGCGATTTTGTTACACTTTTTTTACAATTTTGTGCGAACTTTTTTACAACGCCCTGCTATAATGGTGTGTGATCGGAGGTGTCATATGTCGGACGATCGGAACGGGCGGGAGGCGCTCCTGCGGCAGATCGGGCAGTGCCGTGAAAAGCGGGCGGAAAACAACGTGGGACAGCTGCGCGCCACATGGGCGGCGGTATGCTTGCTGATCCTTGCCGCCATTGCCTGTTTTCTCTTTCTGCAAAACAACGCAAAGCTCTGGGGCGCTCTCTTTCTGGTGCTTGCCGCCGCCCTCGTCGTCTGGCGCGCCGTACACTATGCGCGCGTCGAGCGCGAGTTCACGCGCCTTCTGCGGCAGTACGAGGCAGCGGAGCAGTCCTCCTGTACGGCTGCACGATCCGCTCCCGTTTCCACAAAGGGCTGCGCCCGCCGCATCGTCTGAAATTGCGCGGCAATTTCGGTTGCATTTTGCGCGCAAATGTGCTATTCTATTGTTGCTGTGATAGGTGGGGAGTTAGCGGTGCCCTGTATCTGCAATCCGCTATAGCAGAGCCGAACGCTTTTCTCGGTG
>CALVLT010000028.1 GCA_944340905.1 uncultured Clostridia bacterium | reverse complement strand
TCAAACCACGCCTCGATTTCGTCCTTGAAGAACAGTCCCACCAAGCCTGCGGGAATGGTGGCGACGATGAGCATGAGGAGCGTTTTGAAGGGTTTTTTGAACAGGGCGAGAATGTCCCGCCAGAACACGACGATGACGGCGACGAGGGTGCCGAGGTGCATCATGACGTTGATAAACGTCATCATCCCATCGCCAAAAAATTGCTGTCCATTCTGCGAAAAAAGAATCTGCAAAAACGTCAGATGTCCGCTCGAAGAAACGGGCAGGAACTCCGTGAGTCCCTGCACCGTTCCGAGGATGCCCGATTTCCAGACGGCTTCCCAAAGCTCCATAAAAAAGCTCCTTACGACGTGGTGTTATCCAGCGAGGAGAGATCGGCGTAGCGATCCTCATAGACGACGGCGCAGTCAAGATAGGTGTTGATCGCCTCCGTCTGCATGGTGTTCGCGTAGTTATTCACAAGGTCTGTGCAAAGTGCCTCATAGAAGAGGTAAGAGAACGTCCCCTCCGTCCCGATCTGGGCCCAGTCAAAGGTATACGGATCAACAACGGTTCCGCCATCTTCCATGAAGGAGAACGTGCAGTACATAACATGCCAGCCGTAATCGGTGGCGACGACGGCGTAGCTGCCCGCACCATGGCGGCACAGGAGCTGCGCCGCATACTCAAATTCTTTCACATAGTCCGTTGCGCCCGTTGAAACCACATAGCCGAGATAGCTGTTCAGCCCCGCCGTATCTGTATTGTATGCGAAGGAGAGTTCGTTCATGACAGAATAGGCGACGTTCTCGGGCGAGCCTTCCAAAAACATGTTGTTGGCATCGAATCCGCCGTTGTCCGAGAAATCCACACTGCCAACATAATAGACGAATTTGCTATAGTCCACCGTGCCGTCATCATTGTAATACTCGCTGACATTGCGGTTGAAATAGTCCGTATTATCCGAAGCAAACGTGACGCTGTCATCTGCATCGATGGACTGAACATATCCCTTGGTCGGCGAAATGGTATAAGCAGTTCCTTCGGTGACGGCAAACGCCGACTGCGTGAGATAACCCTCCATCTCGGCAATGAACTCATCAATGGAGATGCGGTTGGGCGTAAGCACGTATTCCTCGTCCGCGTTCTGCGCGACCGCTCCGTTGTAGGTGTATCTGCCGTAGTAGTTGGGAACGCGCTCATACTGTTCGTTCCCGCCCAGGCTGTCCCGGAAGAAGAGGTACTGTTCACGGTCGTTGTTGACACCCCTGTAGACGTTATCCACCGTGCTGTCCTCATCCTCGTTGGCAAGGAAGGAGTAGTCAGTTGCCCCCGTGAACCAGGTACCGCGCTGGTCGGTGCCGCGGACACGGCTGAGCAGGTCGGCGCGAGCGTTGAACTTATTGCCCTTGCTGTCGCCGTAATCGGCGGAGGCGTCCGTGAGCTGCTGGGACTGCGTGGTGCTGAAGGGAATGAGGATGTTGACGACAAACCCGTAATATGCCTCGGGTGCAGTGAGCACGAAAGAGGTATCAGACACGCCGTCAAGCGCTGATTCGAAGGTCGCTGTGTCAGCCGCGAACGTCTGCTGCTGCCGCGAAAGCGTGGTGTTGTAGACCTCCTCGGCAACCTCCTGCGTGACGGAACTTCTGACCTGTTCTTCCAGAATATCCGTCAGTTTGTTGATGAGCGCCGTCTCATAGGAATTTTCCAGTTCGAGCTGGAAATAGGAGAGATTTTCGATGTTGCTCGTATCCTCACCCGAGGAAATGAGGTCGTTGGAGCGCAGGCTGGCGAGGAAGGCGCTGTATGCCTTTCTGCGCGTGGTGGGCGTGGAGCCTTCCTGCGGCTCGTAGCCGGAAATGTTCGCCGCCGAATTGGTACCCGTGTAGACCTCGTATGACTCGTTAAAGTAATCCTCGTTTTCGGTGTCGATGCCCGTGGGAGTGGTACGCGCCGTCTCGGTGCTCGTCTCCCCGTCCTCGGCGTCGATATAAGTCGTCTCCTGCGAGTCGAGCGAATCGTTGAACATGACGCGCGTATCATAGAGCGCCTTTGCCTCCTCGTCGTCCGTCAGGAAATATGCGAGCGAGGCGAGATATTTCTGTCCGACCTCGGCCTGTCCGACCTCCGCAGTATAGCCTTCGATGGTGAAATCCTGCGTCGGGTCGTCCAGCAGATAGAGCATCGCGTACTGGATATAGATCTGGCGGTTGACGAGCGTCTCGCTGATCATGTTGAACGTGTCGTAATACGTCCAGCCGTAGCTCTGCTGCATGGAATAGCCCGTCGACACATAGTAGGCGACCATATCGCGCTTGGTGATCTCCGCCGTCCCGATGACGTCCGCATAGTCGGCAAACGCGCCCGACGCGAAATTTTCGCTGTTGGTGATGTTGACCTCTGCGATGACCTGCGCATAGTCCCTCGAGATATTCGTCGTGACCAGCCCGCATCCGGCAAGCACGCCGGTGGAGAGCGCAGCAGCAACCGCAACGGCTGCAACCTTTGTCCTCTTCTTCATCTTTTACTCCGAAACAATTTCGCGGGAAAACCCCGTTTTTCTCGTATACCCGTTTATTATAGCTTATTTAAGCAAATTTCGCAATGATTTCGCGGTGAAAATCACGCAAAACTTCGCGCAAACTTCAAAAATTTTGTCATGAGGATCATCGTCTTTCCGCCGTCCGCCTGCGGACGGAAGGTAACGACGGGAGCGCTCGTCATATCCAGCCCTATGTTGCCCGAAAATGCGTCGAGCGCGGCGGCAAGCCCTTTGTCGCCGAGGACGGAGAGGGAGGAAAACTCCAGCGCGCCCCCCTTTCTGCCCACGCTGATCTTCTTCACGCTGAAGGGCGCGGCATAACTCTTGAGCACGGCGATGACGAGCAGGTTGAGCGTCTCGGGCGGGAGGGGGCCGTACGTCTCCTCCATCGAGCGGCACACGCGCTTGTAGTCCGCGAGCGAGCGGATATCGGCGATCTGCTTGTAGCAGTCCATGCGCCCCGCACCCGATTCCACGTAGCGTTCGGGGATGTACGCCGTCGCCTTGATATCGAGGTCGATGCTCTCCTGCCGCTCGCCCGTGAGTTCCTCCTTAAGGATCTTGGCGTACAGTTCATAGCCCACTTTATCCATGTGCCCGTGCTGTTCGGCACCCAGCACGTTGCCCGCGCCGCGGATCTCCAGATCGCGCATGGCGATCTTGAACCCCGAACCCAGTTCGGTGAACTGCATGATCGCCTTCAACCGCTCGGCGGCGTTCGCCGTCATCACGCGCTCGGGCTTGTAGGTGAAGTAGGCGTGGGCGAGGCGGGCGCCCCGCCCCACCCTGCCACGAAGCTGATAGAGCTGGGAGATGCCCAGCCTGTCCGCATCGATGACGACGAGCGTATTGGCGTTGGGCAGGTCGATGCCGTTTTCGATGATGGTCGTCGTGACGAGCACGTCGTATTCCCCACGGTAAAAGCCGAACACGTTGCGCTCCAGCGCCGCCTTGTCCATGCGGCCGTGCGCGATGCAGATGCGCGCCTCGGGCACGATCTCGGCAAGGCGCCTGGCGTAGGTGTGGATGCTCTCCACGCGGTTGTAGAGCACGAACACCTGCCCGCCCCGGGCGATCTCGCGCACCACGGCGTCGCGCACGAGCGCCTCCGTCTCCTCGGCGACATATGTCTGCACGGGCAAACGCGCATGCGGCGGCGTCTGGATGGTGGAGATGTCGCGGATGCCCGAAAGAGACAGGTGCAGCGTTCTGGGGATGGGCGTCGCCGTCATCGTCAGGCAGTCCACGTCCCGTTTGTAATTCTTGATCTTTTCCTTGTGCTCCACGCCGAAGCGCTGTTCCTCGTCGAGGATGAGCAGTCCCAGATCGTGAAACTTCACGTCCTGCGAGAGCAGGCGGTGCGTTCCGACGATGAGGTCCACCCTCCCCGCGGCGAGGCCGGCAAGAATGTCTGCCGTCTCCCGTTCGGTGCGGAAACGGTTGAGACAGGCGATGCGCACGCCGAAGTCCTTCATGCGCTCGGTGGCCGTTGTAAAGTGCTGTTCGGAGAGCACGGTGGACGGGCACATGAGCGCTGCCTGCCTGCCTGCGAGCACGCACAGATATGCCGCGCGCAGCGCCACTTCCGTCTTGCCGAACCCCACGTCGCCGCAAAGCAGGCGGTCCATCACCTTGTCCGAGCGCATGTCCGCCAAGATCTCCTGCGTGGATTCCGCCTGGTCGGGCGTGTCCTCGTAGGGAAAAGCGGCGATAAATTCGTCCATCTCCTCAAAGTAATCGGGAAAGACGTAGCCCTTTTTCTCCTGCCGTTCGGCATAGAGCGCCTTCAGGTCGAAGGCAAGTTTTTTGAGGGAGGCGCGCACGCGCGCCTTGACGCGCTCGAATTCCCCCCCGCCGATCTTGGAGAGCACGGGTTCGTCGCCCCCCATGTACTTGGAGAGGACGTCCATCTGTTCGACGGGCACGTGCAGAACGTCGCCGCCCTTATAGACGAGGGAGACATATTCCTTGGTGCCGTCCGTTGTTTCGATGCGCTCGACGCCCGTGACCTTGCCCACGCCGTACGTCTCGTGCACGGCATAGTCCCCGATCTCGGGCGCGAAGAAGAGATCGCCCCGCTTGCGCCTGATGCGCCGCGCCCCCGCCGCCTTGGGGAAGAGATCGGCGGAGCCGAGCACGGCAAGCTTGTTCTCGTGCAGGATAAAGCCGTTCTCGAGCGTATCGTCGAGCACGGCGATGTCGGAAAAGTCCGCAAGCCGTTCGGGGAGTTCCCGAACGGGGAGATACTCCTCCGCGAGCGCCCCGCGCATCTTCTGCGCGCGCTCGGGCGTGCCGCACCAGAGCATGACCCGATACCCCGTTCTGCGCCATGCCTTGAGATCGGTGATGAGGTCGGGCAGCGAACCCAGGTACCTGCGCGCGGGCGTGGAAGTGAAGGAAAACAGCTTGAGCGGCTGAAAAAAGTACGTGTTTCCCGCAAACGTCTGCAGGGCGAGGGTACGGAAGTCGGAAAAATGTTCCATGCGCTCGGCGCCGGCGAGCTGCTGCGCCGAAAAGGACATGACCTCGCCCCCCTGCTGAAGTTCGCCAAACCGCGCGAAGTGCTCCCTGTACATGCCCTCCAGCTTGTCATGGATGAGCTTGCACTCATCGAACACGAGCAGCGTGTCCTCGGGCAGCACCGAAAAGAAGTCGCGCGTATTTTCCAGAAGAGGGAGGATGAAGTCGGTGACGCTCCCCGCCTCGATCTCCTCCGCGATCGACTGCAGGCGGCTGAACGCGGCGGAGGAGCCTGCCTTTTTGCACTCGGCGCGCAGCTGTGCAAACACACGCTCTTTCTCCCCTTCGGCAAAGACGACGTCGGTTGCCGCCGCAATGTCGATGGCGGCGAGCTTTTCGTAGCGCTCCCCCGTCACCTCGTCATACGGCTTGATACTCTCCACTTCGTCCCCGAAAAAGTCGATACGTACCGGATGCTGCGCGTTCACGGGGAAGATGTCCAGAACGTCTCCGCGCACGGCAAACGTGCCGCGGCTCTCGGGGGAGTACTCCCGCGAATAGCCTGCGGCGACAAGTTCCTCCACAAGGGCGCGCTGGTCACGTTCGCGCCCCGTCTCGAGGCGGAACACGGGAAGGCGCGCGGGCACGAGCTGCGCCGCCGCCTCGATGTCGGCGACGAGCACTTCCGCCCCCGCCTGCCACTGCGCAAGCGCCGTGAGCCGCTTGTAGAGGGCGTCCTTCGAGCCTGCCTTGCGGTAGGTGAGCACCTCGTCCTTGGCGGCGAGCAGGGCAACGCGCTTGCCCGAGAGCGCGCAAATGGCGGCCGCCGCCCGCTGTGCCGCGAGCGCGTCCGCCGTCAGATAGACCATGCGCCCCGAGACAAGGGACGCGATGAAATATTTCTGAGCATCCGACACGCCGGAGACCGCCGTCGGAATGCCGTTGTGCACCGCCGCGCCGAGCAGCGGATAGTCCCCGTTCAGGGCGTCAAAGGAAAAGAATCCCCGCATGCTCATCCGTTGTACCTGCCCATCACAAGGTCAATGCGCTCCCCGCGCGCGAGCGCGACGGCGGCTTCCGCCGCCCTGCGGCAGGCGGCGGCGAACAGATCATAGTCCTCCTTTTTTACCTCGGTGAGCACATAGTTGATGATGGGAATGTTGACCTCCTCGTCGCGGATGCCGATGCGGATGCGCGCAAAGTCGGACATGCCCGTCTCGGCAATGACCGAGCGCATGCCGTTGTGCGTGCCCGCGCTGCCCGAGGGGCGGATGCGGACATGCCCCTTGGGGAGATCGTAGTCGTCATAGATGACGACCACCTCTGCAGGCGAAAGCTTATAGCGCGCCATGAGCTGTTTCACGGCGCGGCCGGAGGCATTCATATAGGTGAGCGGGCGGGCTATGATGATCTTCTCCCCTCCCGCATATGCCTCGGCGACGCTCGCCTCGCACTCCTTCTTTTTGAATTTTGCGCCGAGCAGCGCCGCGGCGTCCGCCGCGGCAAGAAAGCCCATGTTGTGAAAGGTCTTTGCATACCGTTCCTCGGGATTGCCAAGCCCTACGATGAGATACATAAAAACTCCATTGATCGGGTGTTGTTTGCAAGATTGATTGCGTACCGCTCTGAATGACAGTGGGCGGACACTTTTGGGTACACGTCATTCTGAGGCATGGCGCAGCCATGCCGTGAGAATCCCCTCGCAGAATGTACCTGCCCCTTGCCCCCTTTAACGCCGTAGGTTTTAAGGGGGGTGGCGCGCAGTGGCGGGGGAATTTACTCCTTCCGTCACGGCTTGCGCCGTGCCACCTCCCTCTCAAAGGGAGGCATACCGCGTTCTCTTGCCCCTGAGACGACGTATGAGGGGACTCTTCGCTACGCTCTGAGTGACGATAGCGGAGAATGGGTACCGCGTCATTCAGAGGAGCCGAAGGCGACGAAGAATCCCCTCGCAGAATGTACCTGCCCCTTGCCCCCTTTAACGCCGTAGGTTTTAAGGGGGGTGGCGCGCAGCGTCGGGGGGATTTACTCCTTCCGTCACGGCTTGCGCCGTGCCACATCCCTCTCAGAGGGAGGCATACCGCGTTCTCTTGCCCCTAAGACTACGTATGAGGGGATTCTTCGCTCCACTGCGTTCCGCTCAGAATGACAATTATCGGGCATGTTTCCCCATGATATATGTGACAGGGGCATGCCGCGTTCCAAAAATTCCGCCGCGCACGATGTGCGCGGCGGAAGAGGTCAGTCGTAAATCTTGCTCATCGGCTTGTCGAGATAGACGTTCTCGATCGCCGCGGCAAAGATGTCCGCCGTGGAGATGATCTTCATCTTCGGCAGCCGCTTTTCCTCGGGCAGGTAGATGGTATCGAGCACGACAAGCTCTTCGATGGGCGATTTATCGATGCGCTCGATGGCGGGGCCGGAGAGCACCGCGTGCGTGCAGCAGGCGTAGATATTGGTCGCGCCCGCATCGACGAGCGCCTGCGCGCCCTGTACGATGGTGCCGCCCGTATCGATCATGTCGTCCACCAGAAGGCACTTCTTGCCCTCGACGTTGCCGATGATGTTCATGACCTCCATCACGTTCGCACGGGGGCGGCGCTTATCGATGATCGCCATCGGGCAGCCGAGGCGCTCCGCCACCTTGCGCGCACGGTTGACGCTGCCCACGTCGGGCGAAACGACGATGAAGTTTTCATCCATGTGCTCGGCAAAATAGTTGTAGAGCGTCGGCCCGCCCAGCAGATTGTCCACGGGAATGTTGAAGAATCCCTGGATCTGCGCGGCGTGCAGGTCCATCGTGAGCACGCGGTCCGCCCCCGCCGAGGTCAGAAGGTCGGCAACCAGCTTTGCCGTGATGGGATCGCGCGATCGCGCCTTTCTGTCCTGACGGGCATAGCCGAAATAGGGCATGACCGCCGTGACGCGCCCCGCCGACGCGCGCTTTGCCGCATCGATCATGATGAGCAGTTCCATTAAATTGTCGTTGACGGGCGTCGAGGTGGACTGAATGATGAACAGGTCGCGCCCGCGCACCGTTTCAGCGATGTGCACGCTCGTCTCCCCGTCCGAGAACTTGCCCACTTCGATCGCGCCCAGCGCCGTGTTCAGCTTGGCGGCGATCGCCTCCGCGAGGGGTCTGTTGGAATTCCCAGCAAACAACTTGATTTCGTTACCGTGTGTGATCATGCCATCTCCTGTATACCTTGCACGAGCAAGGGCAAGCGCCGCTGCCGTGCGATTTTCCTGCCGCAAACCACTTTCCGGCGCGCTCATCCCCCCGCATGCGCCGATTTCCGCATTTGCTATTATACACCAATGCGGACACTTCGTCAATCATTCCCGCCCGTTTTCCCGCCCCGAAAAAAATTATTTTTCCGCTCTTTACGTTACGTTGCATACAGGCAAGAAAACTCGATAAGTCTCTTCTGAACCCCCAGACTATCGCGGGGTTTTCGTTTTCACAACAAGACCCGCGCATTCAGCGGAATGCGCGGGTCTCCCCCCATATAGTAAAGCATAAAGGGTTGCTTTATGCCTTGGCAAAGGACCGGGCGCGGGCGCACGCATGCCGCGGCGCCATAACGCTCTGATCTTATACCCCAAAGAAATAGCCCGAATGCCCGCCGTTCAGCGCGTGCGCACGCGGATCGCCGTGACGCTCAGTTCGTTCACCTCATAGCCGAACGTGGTGCCGTCCGTAAACGCCCCGATGGTGTGCACGGGAACGGTGTAGACGTCCTCCACCACCTGTCCGTCCTCAAGGTCGTTGACGCTGTTGTATGCCAGGCCGCGCACTTCGTACACTTCGGCAATGTCCGCAAGGCGCACGCCCTCCAGCCCCGCGAGCGAGAAGTTCATGCGCACGGAATTTTCGCCCGCGTTCACGATCTTGATGATGATGTCGCCCGTCTCCGCATCCCTGCTCACCACATAGTAGAGCTGGTTGACGGTGCGGGAGGCATTGCTCTGGTTGCTGCTGTTGAAGGTGAGCGTGGGCGCGCTGCCCGAGGCAAACGTCAGTTCGGACGCCACCTTGTAATCGCCGCTGTGGTGCATGAACAGCTGCTGCACGTAGTAGCTGGGCGTGCGCACGAGAGCGGTGTTGGTGTAGTACATCATGTCCACCTGCCACTGCCTGCGGTTGGTTTCAATGGGCGCGAACATGGGCGCATAGGCGGCAAGCTTGACGATATCGCCGTTGCGCTCGAACCCCGTCATCATCGCCGCCTCCGCGAGCGCGTTCAGCCAAATGCTCGTTTCGGCATTCAGTCTATTGAATTCTGTGGAATTACTCTCCACATTCTCGCCGCCCGGCGAACGGACAACTTTGGAATTCGCCGCATATTCGCCGACAAACACATCGTAATAGGTATACGGCGCATCGGCAGGACGGGCGTAGCTGTCGTACAGATCGTGATTGTAGAACAGGTCGGTAAAGTTGACGTAGTAGTGCTGGTCGACCACACCGTATTCGGCGATGGTCGTAAGGTCTACAGGGCATTCTCTGGAATTGAGGAATTCCTGTGCCGCCTCCTGCGCCTTGCCCGTCCTGTCAAGGTCGGGGTCCTCGCAGTGCTCGAACATCGTGCAGTTGCCCACGATCAGGCGGACGCTGCCGTAGAGATCGTTCTCCTTTGCCGCCTCGTGGAAGGCAGCAACGAACTTATCGTAATACTTGGAGTAATAATTCCCCCACTGCTCGTTGCCGATGCCGATATAGTCCATCGCAAAGGGTTCGGGATGCCCCATGTTGACGCGCACCTGCGCCCAGTACGCCTCGTTCTCGTCCGAAGAATCCGGATCGCCCTTGGCGAATGCCACCAGGTCGAACGCGTCCTGCATGAAGTCATCGATGCCGTTGTTGTGACGGCCGCGCAGCGGCTGTCCGCCGCCATCCTGACTCTGGCAGCTCAGGCCGCAGTTGACGATGGGAATGGCCTTGGCGCCCAATTCTTCGCAGAGCAGGAAGTACTCGTAGTAGCCGATGGCGTACTCCATCTGATAGTATGTCGTTCCCCCGTAGGCGCTGCCCGCCCAGATGTCGGTGTTGTAGGAGCGCGCCGCCTGTTCGCCGTAGGTGGTGACCTCCGTCTCCTCGCCGTCCGCATTCAGCGTATACGTGAAGGCGGGAACGGTGTCGCCGCCCTCCGCTGCCACGGCGCCGATGGAATTTTTCCAGTCGTAGTATTCGTCCGAACTGTCCCCTTTGCGCCCCTCGATGATGCAGCCGCCCGGGAAACGGAAGAACTTGGGCGAGAGCTGTTCGATCGCCTCATAGAGATAGCTCTTGATGCCCGTCGCCGCGTTGGCATCCTGCGTTTCAAGCGTGATATTGTCGAGGTAGGCGTCCCCCGTCCCTTCAAACGTCATGCGGAAGTACAGCCCCGAGGAGGCGCTGCCCGTTGCCGTGAGCGTCGTCTGATATTTCACCCAGTCGCTGCCGCTCGGGCTGATCTCGCCCGCGGCATAGACGGCCGTTCCGTCCGTCACCTCTAAGGTGATCGTGCCCGTGTAGCCCTTGATAAAGGCGGAGAAGGTGTAGCCGACGCCCTCTTCCACCGCCATGGGTACATAGGAGTGCCCGCTGTTGGAAAGCGTTGCGCCCGCCTGCGACAGCGTCAGGTGCGCGTGCTCCTGATCGACATAGCTGCCGTCCTCATTTTGGAACGCGGCATTGTCCGAGAGCACGCCGCCCGCCGTCTCCACCTGCATGGTTGCGCCGCTCACGGTCCAGCCGTGTGCCTGCGCGTTCGCAAGCGAGACCTGCTTGTTCTCGAACGAGCTGTTGATGAGCAGATTGTCGTCAAGCGCGAAGGACGCATAGTTGATGTCCTCCAAAAACAACCCGAACAGGTCTGCCGAGATGGTGTTCGCCGCCGACGCGGTATCGATGGCGCCCGTCAGCGAGAGCGTAGCCGCCGCATCGGAAAAGGCGGGCGCCTCGGCGTCCGGCGTTTCGGGCACGAACGCATCCTCCGACGGCGCGCACGCGCCAAGCAGCATCGCCGTGCCGAGCACGCCCGAAACGAGCAGTGCAGATAACTGTTTCTTCATGACTTCCCCCCTTGCGCTTTCTTCAAGCACACACATTATAGCACACTTTTTTGCATTCGGCAATAGCTGGCGGGAAAATATTTTTACTTTTTTTTCAAATAGTTCACTTTTCATTGAAAGTTATGCCCGCTTTCAAAATACACAGGCGCCGCCCGAGCGGGCGGCGCCTGAAGATCACATAAAATGATGCCGGTTACTTGAGTTTGCTCACGAGCAGGGCAACGCCTGCGACAACGCCGCCCGCCATGACGAAATATGCTCCCGTGCCTGCATTGAAGGAATTTCCTGCCAAAGACCCGATGGAGCCGCTGATAACATACTGCGAAGCATACGTTGCCGCAAACGTGATGACGAGAGCAGCGATAACGATGACGAGGATCGCAAAAATCAGTTTCAGAATCCCTTTGAAGCGAAGAATTCCAAGTTTTCCAAGAATGACGATCAGGGTCGCAAGCACCGTAAGCACCAGCGAAACAATGGCGAACGCCTGCACAAGACCGATCGTCAGACCTCCCTCTTCCATCGCGAGCTCTATCGCCGCATAATCGTCGAAAAGCCCGAAATTCGTGACTTTTTCACCATTCAGAACCGTTGTGTTCTTCGTGAAGAATGGAATACAGATTCCCACGACCGCGAGCACCAGTCCCACGAGCGCCATGAGCATCATCAGCCCATCGAACGTGCCGATCTTATTTGCCTTTTTCTTAGCCATACCTCTCTCCTTTTCGGATTTTTCTCTATTATACAATAAAACTTCCAAAAAGAAAAGGGTTTGCCGCAAATTTCTGCGAAAAAAATTGATTGCTTAACAAATTTGACAATTCAGCGCGCCAGCTCCGCCTTGACGCATGCCAGTGCCGCCGCCACGGTGTCGTCCATGTCGAAGTACTTATACTGCCCCAGTCTTCCGCCGAACACCACTTTGTCCTCCCCTTCCGCAAGGGCGCGGTACTGCTCGTACAGCCTGGAATTTTTGGCGTCGTTGACGGGATAGTACGGCTCGTCCCCCCGTTTCCACTCGGCGGAATACTCGCGCGAAATGACGGTGCCCGGCTGCGTTCCGAATTCAAAGTGCTTGTGCTCGATGATGCGCGTGTAGGGAACGTCCTCCGCCGTGTAGTTGACGACGGCATTGCCCTGATAGTTGGGAATATCCAGCACCTCCTGTTCAAAGCGCACCGAGCGATACTCGAGCGCCCCGAACCGGTAGCGGAAATATTCGTCGATTGGCCCCGTGTAGATGACGCGCCGCGCCATGGCAAGGTAGCCTTCCCTGTTTTCCAGAAAGTCGCTGCGCAGCCGCACTTCCGCATAGGCGAGCATTTTGGCGATCATTTTGGTATAGCCGCCCACGGGGATGCCCTGCCAGCGGTCGTTGAAATAGTTGTTGTCGAACGTAAAGCGCACGGGCAGGCGGCGGATGATGAAGGCGGGCAGTTCGGTGCAGGGCCTGCCCCACTGTTTCTGCGTGTAGCCCTTGATGAGCTTTTCGTAGATCGTTCTGCCGACGAGGCTGATCGCCTGCTCCTCCAGGTTCTTCGGTTCGGCAACGCAGTCGCGCTCGCGCTCGCTTGCAATGCGCGCCTGCGCCTGCGCGGGCGTAAATACGTCGTCCCAAAGCTTTGTGAACGTATTCATGTTGAAGGGAAGGTTGTAGATCTCGTTCCGATAGCGCGCCACCGGCTGATTGATAAAATTGTTGAATTCGGCAAAGCGTCCGACGTACTCCCACAGTTTTTGATCCGACGTGTGAAAAATATGCGCGCCGTAGCGGTGAACATTGATCCCCTCGACGCTCTCCGTATAGACGTTTCCTCCGATGTGGGCGCGCCTGTCGATGACGAGCACGCTCCTGCCCGCGCGCGCAAGCTCGTATGCGCACACCGCGCCGTACAGCCCGCTTCCGACGATCAGAAAATCATACATATTCTGCCCTCCTTGATGCCTCTCATATTGTAACAAAACCTGCAGGCGTTGTCAAGACGCGTACCGGAAAATCATGTGCGGCCGCATACATATATTGCACTCCGTATTTCATAAAATATTAACAAAATATTTACTTTCCGAATACATTCCATGTTTATAATACAGATAATTTAAACCGAGTTGACAATTTCGGAGGTCTGTATGAAACGCATCTGGAAAGGGTTCGTGCTGACGCTCGTGGCACTTGTCTTTGTGTTTGCGCTTGCGCTGAGCGGCTGCACGACGCAGAGCGCCTACGTCACATCCATCGCAAAGACGGGAACGAACGGTGCGGAGGACATCTACACCATCACCTACTCGGACGGCTCGACGGACACCTTTACCGTGACCAACGGCACGGACGGCAAGGACGGGGCAGACGCCAGCATCACGGATATCTATGAGGCATACAAGGAAGAGACGGGCAGCGACCTTGCCTTTGAAGATTTCCTTGCGCAGTACCTGACGCTGAACACCGACATGTCGGCAGCCATCAACAGCAGCCTGCTGTCCGTTGCCAAAATTTATGCCGAATTTGTGGAGACCACGACGACAGGCGGCATCGGCGGGATCTTCGGCCCGAGCTTTTCCTCATCGGACATTGCAGTTGCCACGGGCGCGGCGGTCATCTACAGCATGGATACCGCGCAGGACGGCTATACCTACTTCGTCACCGACTATCACGTCATCTACGACGACGATGCGGACGCCGAACGCAACAATGAGGACGGCACCAAGATCGCGCGCAACGTCTATGCCTATCTGTACGGCAGCGAAGGCGCCCCCGCCGCTGTGGATGAAAACGGAGACGGCAACGCGGACACCGACGAGAACGGTTATACCGTCTACAACTACGGCAGCCAGGCCATCAAACTGGAATATGTGGGCGGCACCATCACCTACGACATCGCCGTGCTGAGGGCAGAGACGAGCGCGGTGCTGGCGATCAACGAAGATGCAAAGCCCGTGACGCTTGCAAGCGAATATCACGTGGGCGAGACCGCCATCGCCATCGGCAACCCCGAGGGAGACGGACTGAGCGTGACGCAGGGCATCGTGAGCACGGAGAGCGAATACATTACGCTCAGCATCGACTCCACTGCCCGCTCCTACCGCTCCATCCGCATCGACACGGCGCTTTACCAGGGCAATTCGGGCGGCGGTCTGTTCAACAAAAATGGCGAGCTGATCGGCATCACCAACGCGGGCAACAACACCGACCAGAACATCAACTATGCCGTTCCGCTCGAGATCGTGCGCGGCACGGTGGACAGCATCATCTACTACGCAAACGACGGCAATGACGAAACAAACGGCGTCTACCGCCAGATGCTGGGCGTCACCGTCTCCACGCAGAATTCCAAATACGTCTACGACAGCACGAGCGGCTACGGCAATATCGTCGAGGAAGTGGTTGTCTCCTCCGTCAACGAAGGCTCCGTTGCCGAGACGATGGGCCTGCAGCAGAACGACGTTCTGACCGCGCTCATCATAGGCGGCACGACGTATACGATCGACCGCTCCTTCGACATTGAAAATTATTCGCTCACCATGCGCCCGAACAGCCTCATACAATTTGTATATGAGCGCGGCGGAGAACAGTACACGACGACGGAATATTCCGTCTCCGCCTCCACGCTTACGGCGATCGACTGAACCGATCACGCAAACAGCGCCTCCCCTGCGGGAGGCGCTGCCCTTTTTCTGCAATGATTTTACAATTCGTAGTGGATGGGATTGGTGAGATATTTGATCTCGTCCAGCTCGTCCGCCGTGACGTAGCCCGCAGGCGCATTCAGCAGGGACGGGATGCGGTTGACGATGGTCGCGCAGGTGTGCTCCACCGTGGCAGGCTTGACGACATGGAATTCCGTATTCGGCTCGCCCGTGATCTGCCAGTCGCACATGTCGCCATCGTCGGGGCCGTAGACCTTGCCGATGGTCTCCTCCTCGATGACGATGCCCTGGTACGTTTCGATGGTGACGACCGCCGACATGCCGATGCATCTGCCCGCCTTGATGGTCTTGCCCAGCGTGGCACTGTACATATCCTTGTCCACCGTGTAGGGCACGTTCTCCTGCCTGATGGATTTGACGGTCAGCCCGAGCTTGTTGCAGATGGCCTCCGCCGCGTTCCACGCATAGGAGGGAACGACTTCCGCCGGATGTGCCAGCTCCTTTTCAAATTCCTTGACGGTCAGATCGCACCCGTGCGCCTTGGCAAGCGCAAGGCCGTAGTCCTCGACGTTGTAACTGTACGCGCCCTTGATCTTTTGGATGGAGGCGCAGCCGCCCGCGACCATCGCCACCATGTTGATCCAGAAGATGTCCTGCATGCCGCTGCCCGTCACCGTGCAGTTGTGCTCCTTGGCGAGCGCATCGATTTTGTTTGTAAGCGCCGCCGCCGTCGTCCAGGGATAGATGGCCTCTTCGCACGTCGTGATCACGTTGACGCCGCGCAGCACACATTTTTCGACCGCTTCATAGATATCTCCCACAAAGCTGAACAGCGTGACGATGGCAACGTCCGCATCGCATTCGTCGAGCACCCTGTCCGCATCGTTTGAAATTCTGACGCCCGTCTTGACGCCGAGCTCCGCATAGTCCCCCACGTCCATGCCGAGAATCTCGGGATTGACGTCGATGGCGCCGACGATCTCCGCGCCCTTCATGTGCAGATAGCGCAAGATATACTTGCTCATCTTTCCGCAGCCGTACTGCACCACTCTGATCCGTTTCATAAATTCACCCCTTTCATCAATTTTTATATCGGTATTGCCCCGATATACCCCGATTATACCAGACAAACCCCCATTCGTCAATGGGGGTTTGGAAAAAAACGGGCGAAAAAGATAGGAAAATCAGGTGCAGTAATGCAGGATGAGGGCAAGCGCGATGCCGAGGGCGACAGAGACGGCGTAGCAGATGACGTCCTCCTTTTTCACGCGGAAGGAACGGCGGTAGGCAAAATACAGCGCCGCCCCGATGACCGCAACCAGAACGCCCATGAGGATCTCGCCGTCCAGCAGATCGCCCACCGTTCCGAGAAGCAGCACGATATAGACGGGAATGAGCACGCGGTAGCCCAGCCAGGACGAGGACACCTGCCCCGCATTCTCCGCCCTGTCGCGGTCGGCGCGCACGAACAGTCCCACGTATGCGCCCACGCCCTCGAGCAGGCAGACGGGAATGGCAAACCAGACGGGGATCAGCAGCGCCTCGGAGACCTCCTCGCGGAAAATAAGCGCTTCAAACAGGCCCGACATGGCAGCCGTCGGGCTGTACGGAAAGAGATATGCGGCAATATCCATGCCCCTGTAGTGGGCGAGATATTCGGGCGTCCCCTCGGGAACATCGATCGTGATCAGACGCACGTTGCCCAGACAGACGAGCACGGCGAGCGGGAGCAGGCATGCCCACAGCACAAGGAACACGATGCCGTCCTCCACGGTGTTCGCACGCGTGAAGAGGAAGCAATTGACGCCGAACAGCCCCACGCCGAGAACAACGGAGACGGCATAGAACGAGAGGTAATGTACGAACAGGAACTGCGTCTCCTGAAGTGCAATGCAGGCGACGCCCAGCCAGTAGGCGAGCGTATAGGGCGCAAATACCAGAACCAATCCGCCCAAAACCCTGACCAGCGTCAGTTTTTTGCGCCCGACGGGCAGGGAATACCACAGGTCGGCGCTGCGCTGTTTCATGCGGTAGGAGAACTGCATGACGGGCACGATGGTGGCGAGCACACACAGGACGGCCGCAAATGCGCCGAGGCAGGAATCGATCGGCGAGTATTCGTAATACGCGCCAAATTCGTTGGTATAGCTGAGCGTCGTCGTGGATGTATAGACGACGCTCACCGCCGCCGCGACCGCGCAGAAGATGACGAGCGGCAGCAGGTTGCGTTTCAATTCATAGACAAGCGTGCGTTTCATTTCAGATACCCCCTGCTGCGCACTTCGCACAGGAACAGTTCTTCAAAATCCACCTTGATCTCTTCCACGAACAGCGGCTCGAGCGCCTCCAGCTTGCGCACGATCTCCTCCTTCTCGCCGCGGGCAATGAACTTCGCCACCCTGCCCGTCGCCTCGAAGGAAATGCACTCGAAGGGAATGTCCTCGCGCGTGATCTCGCGCGGAAGGGCGATCTGGAACTTGTGCACCCGCTCCAGCGCCTCGCCGATGTCCCCCGCGTCCGCGACCGTTCCGCCGTCGATGAGGGCAAAACCAGAACAGATGTCCTCCAATTCGCGCAGGGAATGGGAGGAGATGACCGCCGTGCAGCCCGTCTCTTCGCCCAGTTCGATCAACCCGCGCTTGAGTTCCAGCCTGGCAAGGGGGTCCAGCCCGTCGAACGCCTCGTCCAGCAGCAGGTAGCGCGGACGGCTTGCGAGCGCAAGGGCGACGAACGCCTGCCGCTTCATGCCCTTGGAAAAGTTGCGGATGGGCGTGCGCAGCTGCACCTTGAACAGATCGGCATACCGTTCAAAGATGTGCCTGTCGAAGGGATAGAACGTCTGATACATCCAAGCGAGCTTTTCAACCGTCGTGCCCGTGGCATAGTACGGGTCGTCGGGCAGAAAAAAGATGCCCTGCTTGACACGTTCGTTCCCCTGCACGCGCTCGCCGTCCACAAAAATATCCCCGCTGTCCGGCCGCAGCACGTCCGCCAACAGGCGCAGCAGCGTGGATTTGCCCGCGCCGTTGATGCCGATCAGTCCGAACAGGCTGCCGTCCGGAATTTGCAGGCTGACGTTTTCCAGCACCTTCTTGGCGCCGTAGGACTTGTACAGTCCCCTGATCTCGATCATTGCTCCCCTCCTTCGCCGCCGTAGACCTCCTGCACGACGGCAAGCAGTTCTTCCTTGCTCAGCCCCGCCTCTTTCAGCGCGGCAATGTGGCGGCGCGCCTCCTCCGCCACGGGCGGCTCCCGCATCTGTCCGCGCACGAACGCGCCCTTCTTGGGCAGCGTGTACACCAGCCCGCGCTGCTCTAAAAGCGCATAGGCGCGCTCCACCGTGTTGGGGTTGATGCCGAGCTGCATGGCAAGCGTGCGCACGCTGGGCAGCTTTTCCCCCTCCTGCAGCGCGCCGAGACGGATATAACGCTCGTACTCGGCGGCAATCTCTTCAAAAATGTTCTGTTTTCCGCTCAGACGAACTTCCATATATCCCTCCTTGCCATGAAATCTGTATGAACTGTCTGTATTATCTGTATTAAATATAGCACGCAGCAGAGCATATGTCAACCCTTTTTTGAAAAATTCCCGAAAAATTTTTTGACGGACGGCATGCGGATGTGCTATCATCTCTTCGGGTGACAATATGGTCTACATTACAAAGTATCTCTCCCCCTTGGGCGGCATGGCCATGGCAAGCGACGGCACGCACCTGACGGGGCTGTGGTTTGACGGACAAAAATATTTTCCCGCGCGGCTTGCGGGAGAAAAACGAAACCTGCCCCTGTTCGGGCAGGTCCGCGCCTGGCTGGACGGCTATTTCCGCGGCGAAAATCCGCCCGTCCGGTTTGACGTGCGCGCGGAAGGGTCCTTGTTCCGCCGCGCCGTGTGGGAACTTTTGCGCGCCATCCCCTACGGAACGACCATGACCTACGGGCAGCTCGCCCGCGCGCTGGAAGAACGCACGGGCAGACGGTGCGCGGCGCAGGCGGTGGGCGGCGCGGTCGGGCACAATCCCGTTTCCGTCGTCATCCCGTGCCACCGCGTGGTAGGCACGGACGGGAGCCTGACGGGCTATGCGGGCGGGATCGGCAAAAAATATGCCCTCCTGCAGCTGGAAGGCGCCGACATGACAAAGCTGCACCTCCCCGCCGCCCGATAACGTATAAATCACAAGACAGCGCCGCCCGCAAACTGCGGGCGGCGCTGTCTGATATATCGATGATTTCCCTTTCAATTCCATGAAAATCAAAATGCGTTCGGTATCATCTGTGGCGGCCCTTGAAGAAGAGGGCGAGCGTGCCTGCGCCCGAGTGCGTTCCGATGACGCTGCCGATCATGTTGATGAAGAAGGTGCGGGTGCCGAACCGGTTTTTGATCAGTCCGACCAGGTAATCGACGTCCGCCGCGCAATCGCCGTGGCTGATGAACACGGGGTCGTCCTTATCCAGTTCCTGCAGCTCCGTCATCTTCTCGACCAGTGCGGCGATCGACTTCTTTCTGCCCATCGCCTTGCCGATGGCGATCAGGTGCCCCGCATCGTCCACATGCAGCACGGGCTTGATGTTGAGCATCTTCCCGACCACCGCCGTCGTTGCCGAAACGCGGCCGCCGCGCTTTAAGTGGAACAGATCGTCCACGGTGAAGAAGTGGCAGATGTGCCCCTTCAGTTCCTCGGCGTAGCGCACGGTCTCGTCGAGCGAGGCGCCCGTATCCGCCTTTTTGACCACATAGTCCACGAACAGCCCCTGCCCGAGGGAGGCACAGAGCGAATCGACCACGCGCACTTTGGCGGAATACGCCGCGGAAAGCTCCTTTGCCGCCGCGCAATAGCTCTCATACGTGCCCGACAGTCCGGACGAGAAGGAGAGGACGAGCACATCCTTCCCCTCTTTCAGATACGGTTCGATGTGCGCAGCCGCCTGGGCGGGCGTCACCTGAAAGGTCTTGGGCATTGCGCCGCCGCGCAGCAGTTCATAGAATTTTTTGACGTCCATGTCCGCGCCGTCCTCGCCGCCGTAGGTGACGCCGTCCAGCGTGAACCCTAAGTTGACGCGCGCGATATTGTGCTGCACATAGTAGTCGTCGGGGAGGTCGCTGCCCGTGTCCGTCATAACAACAAATTGCCTTGCCATTGCTTTTTCCTCACAATCGATTTTCAGAACAGACTCTCCCCCTGTTCCGAGAAAATTATACACAAAGGAAACTAATTTGTCAAACGGTTGATGCGCCTTCACTGCAGGACGGTGAAATTTTTTACGCGAACGATGCGGAAGGTCAGCGTGACGACGGCGCCGTTCTTTTCCTCGCGCAGGGAAAAGGAGACCCGCCCGTCCAGGTCGAAATATTCCTGCGCCACGTGCGCGAAATCGCGCACCGCCGCCGCCTCGCACTCCTCGGTGATGACTGCCTTGTCGCGGCGCAACAGATTTTCCAGCCTGGAAAGCTCTTCCTGTTTCATCTGCCCCTCCCCTGCGCGCGCTGCCCTGCGCACACGCCGAGCACCGCCTCCGCCAAGGTGCGGAACGCGCGCGATTTTACGATGATATTTTCCGAGAACACCTTGTCGTCCTCGGGCAGCGACGCTACGAGCGGCAGCCGTAGCGTTGCGGCGATCTCTTCGGGAGAGAGCAGTTCGCCGCGCCTGCGCTCCCGCCGCACAAGGTTGACGACAAGCCCTGAAAAGGAAAAGCGATAGCCGGAGAGTATGCCCGCCACGCGGTCGGCATCGCGCAGGGCAGAGATGTGCGGCGTGGTGACGAGCAGCGCCTCCTCGGCACAGGCGGCGGCGCGGTGAAAGCCGTCCTCGATGCCTGCGGGCGAATCGATCAGAATGAAATCGAACTGTGCAGAGAGCGCCTCGAGGACGAGGCGGATGGCCTGCGGCGAGACATAGCGCTCCAGCACGCGGTTGCTGGAAAGGGAGAAGAGGGTCGGATAGTACGGGTGCGACACGAGCGCCTGGCGCGGGCGGCAGCGCCCCTCCACGGCGTCCAGAATGTCGTAGACGGCGCGGTTCTCCACGCCCAGCACGACGTCCGCGTTGTTCAGCCCGAAATCGAGATCGCAGACGATCACCCGATACCCCCTGCGCGCGAGCTGTACGCCGAGGTTACAGCATACCGTCGTCTTGCCGACGCCGCCCTTGCCCGACGTCACCACGATCTTCCTTGCCATGTTCCCTCCCGCGCGCATTTTGCCTGATTATATCACACATATCGGGAGCTATGCGTATGTTTTTACGTCGAAACATGCGTTTTCTGCACGAAAAAGCTCCGCCCGCAGGCGGAGCTTTTTTACTTCCGAAGCAGCTCTGAGATATATCGTTCGTATTCTTCATCCGTGAGCTTTCTGATCTTCTTCTTTGCCATAGGCGCGCCCCCTTGGTATTTGCAGCAACCAAAGTATGGACGAAAGGCGCCCGTTTTATTCGGTGCGGAGCGCGATCACGGGGTCCTTTTGCGCCGCCGACTGGGCGGGGATCAGCCCCGAGATGAGCGTGAGCACAACGCTGATGAGCACCATGAGGAACGCCGTTCCGACGGGCAGCGCGGCGATGCCGGAAATGCCTGCCAGCGACTGAATGGCAATATTGATGAAGATCGAGATAAAATACGCGAGCGCAATGCCGATCAGTCCCGCCGCGAGACCGATGATAAAGGTCTCGGCGTTGAACAGGTTGCGCACATCCTGCTTGCGCGCGCCGAGCGATCGGAGCACGCCGATCTCCTTGGCGCGTGCGACCACCGAGACGTAGGTGATGATGCCGATCATCACCGAGGACACGACGAGCGAAATGGCAGTAAATGCCACAAGGACGTAGGTGATGATATCGAGAATTTGCTGCACCA
>CALVLT010000027.1 GCA_944340905.1 uncultured Clostridia bacterium | reverse complement strand
AGCCGACCTTCTTTCAGTCTTGTCAGCATTTAAATTTGTTTCCGTTTTTACGGAGCCGAGCCTCCGGCGTGCGTCCGTCAGACTCCGCCTGCAATCAAATCCGAAACAGGCCCATGACGTACTGCTATTATATTATACCCGATCGGCGATTTTGTCAACCAATCATGTACGGATTTTCAGGCGTCCGCCGCAAACATGCGGCGGACGCGCTCTGTGATCCGATCGTCATTCTTCGCCGTCCGTCTTTTCTTCGTCCGCTGCGGCGGACTGATCTGCCGCATGTTTTTCTTCCGACGATCTGCCGTCAAACAGCGACATGATAAGTCCCGCAGCATACACCCCGATCTTCGCAAGCGTCACGAAAAACCTGATCCAGCTCAGCGCCGTCCCCATACTTGCCCCCAGGGAGGCGATGCTGCTTAAAATGAGGATGACCGCCTCGATCGCGGTAAAGATCAGCGTGATGACAAACACCGTCTTTGCCGTCTCGTGCAGTTCTTTGTCCGTCGTCTTTGCGACGGCGTATCCGCCCGCAACGGCAAACGCAATGAGGTGCACATAGCCGCACAGCCAGATGAGCGCCTTCTTCCAATTCTTTGTCCACAAGCCCTTCATAAAAACCCTCCTTTATCCAATCATATTATATATATTTTATGCGAAAATGCCGGACAAAACACGGGCAAACGGCGATTTTTCAACGTTCCGGAAATGCGCACGTTCAGTCCTTCCCTGCCGTCAGGAATTCTTCGTGGCGGAGCGGCCGCTTGCTGTGTTCGCGCGTATAGACGATGAGCGGATCGTCGTCGGGATAGGTCTCGCCGCCGTCCTCGCCGTAATACGCGGGAACGGTGTAGACGATCATGCTTGCGCCGCGCAGGTTTGCGCCCAGCCCCGCCGCCTTTCCGATGAATTTCCCGCTCCTGAGTTTTCCGCGCAGCTCCTCCGACGACCAATACAGGCGCAGGCGCGAGGAACGCATCTCCCCCTCCAGATACAGAAAGCCTGTCTCGCGCATCTCGCTCCAGCGGATGCGGACGACCCTGCGGCCGAGGCAGAAATAGGAGACGCCCTCTTCATCGGCGGTCCAGCGGGACGTGCGCGTTCTGGCTGTGGCGATGCATATCCCGAACAGGAGGAGAAAGACCGCCGCGACCGCACAGCAGCCGACGATCATGATCACGCCGTCATCTGCATACAGCCAGGCAAACACGAAGAACGCCGCCGCCAAAAGAGGCGACGCGATGAGCAGCGTCAGCCACAATTTTCCCGCTTTGCCCCGAAAAAAGTCCACCGTTACCGAATTTTGTGTACCCCGATCCACGCCTTGCCCTCCCATCGTGTGATCACATATTCTGTGTGCCGCGCTTGCCGTGGGAGAGTTTTTTGACGGAAGTGCGATGCTCCTCGCCCGCAAACAGGCGCACCAGATTTTTGCGGTGCGCGAACCACGTTAAGAAATTGAGCGCGAGCAGCAGCATATAAATCGCGATCACCCAGCCGTTTGCAAGCATGCCGTTTGCGCTGTAGCGGAAGAAGAACACCAGCCCTTGCCACACGGACAGCCCCGATACGCCCAAAAGGGAACCCATCGACCCCCACTCCGTCAATGCGATATAGCCGACCACGACAAACAGCAGTACGGCAAGGACGATCAGGATGTTCCACACATTTTCGCACGAGAGGCAGAACCAGAACAGCCCCAGCGAGGAGGCGATGCCCTTTCCGCCGCGGAAGCGCATGGTCACGGGCCAGATGTGCCCGATGATGACAAAGACGCCGCAGAAATACCGCGTGAAATCGGAGACCGCCACCAGCGTGCCCTCAAACACGTACCCGCGGAAGATGAAATAACTGATGAGCGCGGGCACGCCGCCCTTGCAGGCATCGCACAGGAAGTTGATCAGCCCGACAACAAGCCCGAACTCGCGCGTCATGTTCATCGTGCCCGGATTGCCGCTGCCGATCTTGTGCGCGTCCTTGTGCTTGGTCTTTGCGATGAGCACGGCGAAGTTGAAACAGCCGATAAAGTAGCACACGAGCGCCATCAGAACCAACCAATACCAGCTCTGGGAGAGTTGTAATTCTTTCATTCGCCCTCCTTCCTGTTCCTGACTTTGATGCGGATGGGCGTGCCCGAAAAATCGTAGGTGCTGCGGATGACGTTCTCCAGATAGCGCTCATAGGAGAAGTGCAGCAGCCCTTCGTCGTTGACCATGAGCACAAACAGGGGCGGATGCACGGCGACCTGCGAGGCATAGTACAGCTTCATGCGCCTGCCCTGATAGGAGGGCGGTTCGGAGATGCACATCGCGTCCATGAGCAGATCGTTGAGGTCCCCCGTCGGCACGCGCATGCCCGCATGGGCGTACACCTCCTCGGCGAGCGCAAGCAGTTTTTCCGTGCGCTGTCCCGTTTTTGCGGATACGTATGCGGATTTGAAGTAATCCATGAACTTGAGTTCTTCTTTGAGCTTCGCCTCGAACTTCTCGATGGTGTGCGAATCCTTTTCGATGGTATCCCACTTGTTCATGACGATGACGGAGGGCTTGCCCTGTTCATGAACGTAGCCGATGATCTTCACATCCTGCTCGGTGATGCCCTCCTGCGCGTCCACCACCAAAAGGCAGACGTCGGCGCGGCGCACCGCATCGAAGGCGCGCAGCACGGAGTAATACTCCACATCGTCCTCCACCGAGCGTTTGCGGCGGATGCCCGCCGTATCGATGATGGTATACGCCCTTCCGCCCACTTCAAAGCGGGTGTCCACGGCGTCGCGCGTGGTGCCCGCAACGGGGGTGACGATGGTGCGTTCCTGCCCCAGCAGGCGGTTGACGAGCGAACTTTTGCCCGCATTGGGCTTGCCGACGACGGCGATCTTCAAAGAGTCGTCCGCCCGCTCCTCCCCCTGCGGGAAAAATTCCACCGCCTTGTCGAGTACGTCGCCGATGCCGCGCGAGTGCTCGCTGGAGACGGCGAACGGCTCGCCGAGGCCGAGCGAATAAAATTCAAACAGCTTGTCGGGAGAGTACTCGTCCACCTTGTTGACGACGAGCACGACGGGCTTTTTGCAGCGGCGCAGGTAGTCGGCAACATCGTAGTCGGAGGAGGTCAGCCCCTCCCGCGCGTCCGTAAAGAAGAGGATGACGTCCGCAAGCTCCACCGCCGCCTGCGCCTGCAGGGCGATCTGGCGCCACATGGCGTCCTCGCTCTTGAGTTCGATGCCGCCCGTATCGATGAGCGTAAAGGGCTTGCCCCGCCATTCGCAGTCCGCGGTGATGCGGTCGCGCGTGACGCCCGGCCTGTTTTCCGTGATGGATATTTTGCGCCCCGCGACCTTGTTGAAAAAGGTGCTCTTTCCGACGTTGGGGCGCCCGACGATGGCTATGACGGGTTGCATGACGTTCCTCCGTTTCCCCTTTATTATAGGGAAATTTTTCCCTTTTGTAAAGGAAAAACGGCGCATGCGCGCCGTTTCCGCCGAAAAAACAATTTTTCAGATGCCGAGCGTCACACCCAGGATGGTGCCCGCAATGTAGATGGCAAGGAAGATGAAGTAGGCGATCTTCCAGCCCTTGCGCTTGCCGCGCACGAAAAACCAGCCCGGAATGGCGATCGCCGCCAGCAGGCAGTACTGCGCTACCAAATTGAGCGCCTGCATGACCGGAGTCCCCTCAAGAAGAAATCCCAAAATGGGCCCGATGACCAGCAGGATGGCAGCTGCCGCCAGTGCAAGAAACGCAAGTACGTTGACAAGGCTGCCCAGCGTGAAAGAGGAGTGGCGGCTCGGCGTCTCGTTCTTCTTTTGTTCCGTCTTTTTCTGTGCCATATTTGTTACCTCCGAAAATTGATCACTTATACAGTTCCACACCGTCCGTGCCGTCCGTCTCCGTGAAATGCACTTCGACGCGCTCGGCGCGGGAGGTGGGAACGTTTTTGCCCACGCCGTCCGCGCGGAAGGGAAGTTCCCTGTGCCCGCGGTCGACAAGCACCATGAGACGCACCGACCTGGCGCGCCCGAGCGCGGCAAGCGCTGCCAGCGCGGCGCGCACCGTCCTGCCCGTGTAGAGCACGTCGTCGCACAGGACGACGTTTCTGCCCTCGATGTCGAAGTCCACCTCGCTACCCTTGAATACAGCGTCGCAGCCGTCCAGAAGGTCGTCGCGGTAGAGCGCGATATCCAGGATCCCGACGGGGACGTTGGCCCCCTCGAGGCGGGCGATCTCCGCCTGCATCCTGCGCGCGAGGATGACGCCCCGCGTGCGGATGCCGATGAGCACGAAATCGCAGCCCTTGCATAGTTCCACCGCCTGCATGGCGAGCCGCGTAACGGCGCGGCGCACTTCTTCGGCGCTGAGTATCTGCATAGTTTATCCCCTTTCGTTGCGTAAAATTTCGAGCACGTGCGCAAAATCGGCGGGCAGCGGCGCCTCGAAACACATGCGCTCCCCCGTACGCGGGTGGGTGAGCGTCAGGCGGTATGCGTGCAGAAGCTGCCCCTCCAGGTCAAAGCGCTGTTTTTTATAGCCGTAGACGGGGTCCCCGACGACGGGATGCCCGAGATACTTCGCGTGCACGCGGATCTGATGGGTGCGCCCCGTCTGCAAAGTGAAGTGCACGAGCGTATGCGCGGGAAAGCGCTCGGCGACGGAGAACAAGGTGACGGCGCGCCGCCCGCCCGCGGGCAGCACCGCCATCTTCAGGCGGTCCTTCGGGTCGCGGCCGATGAGCGTCTCCACCCTGCCCGAATCCTCGCGGAGCACCCCTTCGAGCAGGGCGAGGTACTCCCTCTGGCAGCTCTTTTCGGCGATCTGCTTTGCGAGCGAGAGGTGCGCAGCATCGTTTTCCGCGACCACCAGAAGGCCCGTCGTATCCTTGTCGATGCGGTGCACGATGCCGGGGCGCACCTCGCCGTTGATGGAGCTGAGCGATTTGAGGCGGTACAGGAGCGCGTTGACGAGCGTGCCGCTCACCCTGCCCGCGCCCGCATGCACCGCCATGCCGCGCGGCTTGTTGATGACGGCGAGATCGCCGTCCTCGTAGAGCACCTCGACGGGAATATCCTCGGGCTGCGCGCGCACGGGGCGGGGCGGGGGCACATCGAGCGCCACGCGGCTGCCCGCCTTCAGCATATGTCCCGCTTTTACGGGAACGTCATCGCAAAACAGGCGCCCCTCGTCCGCCAACTTTTTGACGGCGGAGCGCGTCATGCCCGCGCGTTCGCTGACAAAGACGTCCGCCCGCACGACGGCATCCGCCGTAAATTCAAGCATGTCTGCCGCGCCTGTCGCGCTCCTCGTCCTCGCGTTTCGCCTCCTCCCGCCACTTCTTTGTCAGGGGGAACACGGCGTCCTTGCCGATGAACAGGATACACACGAGCACGGCGACGATGCCGCCCGTGATAAAGAAATCCGCAATGTTGCAGATGCCGAACCCGAGCGGATCGACGTCCACAAAGTCGCGCACATAGCCCAGGCAGAAGCGATCGATGATGTTGCCCAGCGCGCCCGCCTCGACCACGGCGAGGCAGATGCGCACGGGCGCGTTCTTGCGGAAGAGCGTGAAGAACATGACGGCGATGAGCACCGCCAACACGACGGTGACGTAGCTCATGATCTCCATCGCCATGGGGTTGTCGCCGAAGATGCCGAACGCGATGCCCGGATTGGGGGTGTACCACAGGCGCACGATCCCCAGAAAATATTCGCTCTGATGGATATTCACCGCCTCCGACCACGCCTTGGTGACGAGGTCGAGGGCGAGCAGCACGCACATGATGAGGGCGGCGCCCAGCGAAAACATGATGTTGCGATAGGTCTTGTGTTTCATTCGCCGTCCTCCATCAGTCCGAGGTCTCTGCAAAGTTTGCCCAGATCGAGCGGCTGCTTGGGAGCGAGCACCTCGTCCATGTCGAGCGTGTCCTCCTCTTCCTCCTCGCCGGCGGCGCCGCGCAGCGTCTCCACGAACGCGGTGAAGGCGCGCACGTCCTCGGCATCGGGGTACTTTGCCGCGAGCGTCTGCGACAATAGGCGGCACTTGGCGATGAGCAGGGAGAGTTCCCGCTCCCCGTTCGCCGCCTCTGCCGCGCGCTCCTCGCGCAGTTTTTCGCCCGCCTTTGCCGAGGCGATGAGCGCCTCGGATACGCTCCCGCGCTCCGCCTCCAGCTCGGAAACGCGCGCGGCGAGCACGCGGTTCTCCGCCTTGATCGCCTCCGCCGCCTCCTGCTGCTCTTTCAGCACGGCGGCATACTCCGCGCGCAGGCGCGAGGCGAGCGTTTCGACGTCCTTTTTTGTGTATAAACCGAACACAGCAAACCCCTTATCGCGTCCTGAACGTCTCCACCAGCCCCTGCTTGAGCTTGTAGAGCGCGTCGGACAAGTCCACTTTATAGATATGCGGCATATCCTGCCGGAGATACTCTTCCCAGAAGTGCGCCTGTTCGCGCTCGCGGTATGCCGCGATCTCGGAAAGCTCCCGCACGGGCGATACGCGCGCTCCTGCGCGGAACACGTCCTCGCGCAGATCGCGCACGTAGAAGTGCTCGATGGTCATGCGCTTCCACGTATCGACGGGGTGGAAGATGGTGAGCGGCTTTGTCTCGTCCACCCTCTCGCCCGCACGCACGATGTAGTCGGCGACCGCCTTGTCCGTCGCCGCATCGTAGATGCGCAGCACCTCCTTCACGCCGGGGTTGGTGATCTTCTCCGTCGTGTCCGAGAGCTTGATCTTGGGCACCTCTTTGCCGTCCTCGTACACGGCCGCCAGCTTGTACACGCCGCCTAAGGCGGGCATGTCCGCGCTCGTGATGAGCCTGGTGCCCACGCCCCACGTATCGATGCACGCCCCCTGCTGTTTCAGGGAACGGATGAGCGTCTCGTCCAGATCGCCCGAGGCGCAGATGACGGCTTGTTCAAAACCCGCCTCGTCGAGCATCGCGCGCGCCTTCTTGGAGAGGTAGGCAAGGTCGCCCGAATCGAGGCGGATGCCCTTCGGCTCATACCCCGCCGCGCGCAGTTCGCCAAACACCTTGATGGCGTTGGGCACGCCGCTGCGCAGCGTATCGTAGGTATCCACGAGCAGCAGACAGTTGTCGGGAAAACTCCTTGCATAGGCGCGGAACGCCTCCAGTTCGGAGGGAAAGTTCATCACCCAGCTGTGCGCCATCGTGCCCGAGACGGGCACGCCGAACAATTTTCCCGCATAGACGTTGGAAGTGCCCACGCAGCCGCCGATGATGGCGGCGCGCGCACCGTAGACGCCCGCATCCGCCCCCTGCGCGCGGCGCAGGCCGAATTCCATCACGCCCCCGCCCGCCGCGGCGCAGATCTTTGCCGCCTTGGAGGCGATGAGCGTCTGATGGTTGATAAAGGTCAGGAGCGCCGTCTCGACGAGCTGCGCCTCCAGCATGGGCGCGGAGACGGTGACGATGGGTTCATAGGGAAAGACGATCTCCCCTTCGCGCACGGCGCGCACGTCGCCCGTAAAGCGCAGTTTGGAAAGATAGGCGAGGTACTCCTCCGAGAACATGTTCAAAGAGCGCAGATAGGCGATGTCGCTCTCGTCGAAGTGCAGGTTCTCAAGATACTCCGCCGCCTGTTCCATGCCCGCGGCGACCGAATAGGTAATGAGGCGGTTGGGGCGGAAGAACATGTCGAACACCGCCCGCTGTTCGTGCTTGCCCTCGTTGAAGTACCCCTGTCCCATTGTGAGCTGGTACAGGTCGGTGAGCAGGGTGAGATTCCTCATACGTCCCCTCCTCTGCGCGGCCCTGCCTCCCCCGCCGAATGGTCGGAGGGCGGCGGCTTGGGCTTGTGTTCCTTGGGGGGCTTGGGCGGCTTGGAAGGTTTTTTGCGCTCCTCCTTGGGCGGTCTGGGCGGGTATTTGTCGCCGAACATGTTGATCTTGCTGTAGTAGGGCTTGTCGTCCTTATAGGGCGTCATGTAGTTCGTGAGCGCGCAGGGGTCTCCCACGCGGCTGCCGATGAACGCCTTTTCCTTGCGGAAATTGAAGATCATCAGCAGGAGGATGGCGCAAATGCCCAGTCCCACCATGAGCGCGGCGGTGAGCTGCGACGTCATGTTATCATAAATGAATTGCTGGTCGCGCAGCGGCTCCATCACGGTGCGCACCGTTCCGTACCACACGAAATACAGACAGGTCAGAATGCCGTTGGGTTTCTTTTTTGTCTTCCACGCGAGCGTGAACAGGATCGCCCAGCCGATGAGGTTGATGACCGATTCATAGAAGAAAAAGGCAGGATACCATTTTGCGTTTGCAGCGCCGAACCCGCCGATGCCGCCCACATTCCAATCGTTCACGTTCGGAACGATTGGTACGGCAAAGGGGAACCACTGCAGCGCCGGATCGCTGATCTCTACTTTGCCGTACACTTCGCCGTTGAAGAAGTTCCCCCATCTGCCCAGCGCCTGCGCAATGAGAATGTTGATGACCACGCAGTCCGCCGCACGCAGAAAGTTCACCTTTTTAATGAGGCAGACGACAAAGCCCGCCAGCACCCCGCCGATGACGCCGCCGAGAATGGAAAGTCCGCCGTGACGGAAGTCAAAGAACCGCTCAATTCCCAGATTAGGATCGGCGAGGCAGGCGTACAGCCGCGCCCCGATGATGGCGGTGGGAATGCACACGACAAAGAGCAGAAAGATGAGGTCCACCGACATGTTCCTGCGCTTCATCAAAAGCGCCGAGAGCACCGCCGCCAGGATCATGCCGCACACGATGCAGACGGCATACCAGTAAATATCCAGTCCGAATATGGTAAATCCCCTGTTGGCGATCCCGAATAAGCCGTCCTCCGTGTACAACGGGCCTTTGGACGACGCGAGCAAAGAAAGATTCATCCCGAAACTCCTCTCTTGATATCGCGTCCATTATATCACGCGCGAAATAAAAAATCAACCCGATGGACGCACTCGGGCTGACTTTGCACGAATTTGTATGTTCAGCGCAGCGGCACGTTCCTTGCCGCAACGGCATTGATCAGGGGCACCGCAGCGAACAGGAGCGCATAGTTGGCAACGCTGTTGAGGATCTGCAGCTTGAAAATGAGGCGGTAACACACATAGACGAAATAGCTGAGCGTGCCGCCGAAGTGCGTTTCGGCATATTCGATGACGGCGGTGGAGAACCCCGAATACTTGTTGTACAGGTAGAACCCCGCGCTGTTCACCCCCGCCGTACAGACAAAGAAGGTGATGACGCAGATGAGGGCGAGCTTGATATAGATGCCCCACTTTTTTTGAATGCGGATGCCCATCACAAGCCCCGCCACGAGCGCAAACAGCGCGGAAGAAAGCCCCACCCACGGCATGTAGATATAGCCCCAACTATTGTATACGTATCCGAGAAAATCGCCCAGAAAGACGGCGGCAAAGCCGAAAAGCGGCCCGATGAGCATGCCCGAGAGAACGCTGATAAAGATGGTGAGCGAGAACTGCACGTCATAGAACTTGATCTCGAGGAACATGTTGGCGACGATGCACAGCGCCGTCATGACGCCGACCAGCGCGATGCGCTGCGCCCTGCCGCGGCTGAGCATGAAGTCGGAAAACAGCACGCGTTTCCACGCGGGATAGGCAGCCGAAGTATGTGATTGCATAAAATAAAACCTCCCTGAAATGGAAGGTCCGCAAAAAAGGGTGTAAAACACAATTAAGCGGACGCGCCGCGGCACCGCAGGGGAAACCCCTTTCGTCTGCGAACAACGTCCCGTTTCGCAGCACTTAACGCGCCTTGGCTACTCTTCTGCCCTCTATTATACCCCGTTCCCCTGCAAAATGCAACCAAATCGGCATACTTTTTCCCGCGGGCGGCATACTTTTTGTATGATACTCGTCATGATCCGCACGGCGATCATCTTTGCCGTGCTGCTCATCGTCATGCGGCTGATGGGGAAACGGCAGATCGGCGAAATGCAGCCCTTCGAGCTGGTCATCACGCTGCTCATTGCCGAACTCGCCTGCATCCCGATGGCGGACACCTCCATCCCGCTGCTGTACGGCATCGTATCCGTGCTCGCCATCTTCGTGCTGCACGAGGCAGTGACGCTGCTCGACCTCAAGGTCAAGCCGCTGAAATCGGTGCTGAGCGGCAAACCCAGCGTGGTCATCAACAAGAACGGCATCGACGACTATCAGCTCAAAAAGAACAATCTGGACGTCTCCGACCTCATCGAATCGCTGCGCGCGGCGGGCTATTTTTCCCTCGACTGCATCGACTACGCCCTCTATGAATCCAACGGCACCTTTTCCGCCCTCCCCAAGGAAAACTATGAGCAGATGCAGACCTCCCTTCCCCTCGTCATCATCGACAACGGCAAATACAACGGGAAAAATCTGCAACTGACGGGACTGGACAAGCAGTTCTTTGAAGGCATTTTGCGCGAGCGCGGCGTGAAACATGCCAAAAAGGTGCTTGTGCTCACCGCCGACGGCGAGGGCAAACTCTACCTGCAGGAAAAGGGAAAAAAGTTCTGCACGTTTCATGCGGACTATCCGCAGGGCAAGACATGGTGAGCGGCGCCGCGAAGACCGGAACGCGGACATGGGCGGCACACAGCGCGCGCATGCTGACGGGCGGACAGAGCGTGGCGGACGGCGCTGCGAAGACCGGAACGCGGACATGGGTGGCACACAGCGCGTGTACAGCCACCGCGCTCGCTACATATGATACGGTCCCTGAGTGCGATCTTCTGCGTGCTCGTTCTGTTGGCGGGCGCGGCGGTATTTGAATATTTTTATGTGGACAAGGCATTTGAGGACTTCCACACCGAGCTTTTCTACCTCTATGAAAAGGCGGACGAAGAGAGGGCGAATTACGAGGACGCCCGCGCCGTACAATCCTCATGGGAGGTCCGCAAGGAGCGGCTGCAGGTCTTTCTGCCGCACAACGACGTCACACGCGTGGACAATACCCTTTCCGAGGCGGTGCGGCTGATCGCGGAGGAAAATTATTCCCTTGCCCTGCCCAAACTCGAAATTCTTTTGCACCTTGCCGAGACCTTCCCCAACACCTACCGCCCGACCCCCGCGAATATCTTCTGACGGATCGTCCTCGAGGTTCCGTCATTCTGAGGGGGCGCAGCCGCTGTAAGGATCCCCTTGTGCTACACGTCATTCTGAGCGGAACGCAGTGGAGCGAAGAATGACGGTAATGAGCAAAAGGCTCCCTCTTTGAGGGAGCTGTCGAACGAAAGCGAGACTGAGGGAGTCCTTAGTTCAGCACGACGTCCTTCAGGCTCTCGTACTTGCGCATGGCGGCGCGGCGGATCGCGTCGAAGTCCAGGCGGCGGGAGAACGCCTCGTCGGTCAGCTTTTTCGCCGTGAAAATGACGTCCGTCGAATACTTCAGATTCCTAATGTCCGTCAGGAAATGTCCGCTCTGGCGGGTGCCCAGAAAGTCGCCGCTGCCGCGCAGCTCCAGGTCCTTCTGCGCGAGCGCAAAGCCGTCCGTCGTATTCTTGAACACGTTCAGGCGCTCGCGCGCACCCTCGCTGTCCGAACCGACCAGCAGGAAACACCAGCTCTTTTCGCTCCCGCGCCCCACTCTGCCGCGCAATTGGTGCAGCTGCGACAGCCCGAAACGCTCGGCGTTCATGATGACCATGATGGTCGCATCGGGCACGTCCACGCCTACCTCGATGACGGTGGTGGAGACAAGGCAGTCATATTCGTGATTCTTGAACGCCGCCATGACGGCGTTCTTTTCCTTTTCCTTCATGCGCCCGTGCAGCAGGGCAAAGCGCACGTCGGGCAGCCTGTTCTTCAGCTCCTCCCACAGTTCGGTGACGGACGTCACCTCCCCCTCGTCGTCCTCGATCTTGGCGCACACGAAATATGCCTGCCGCCCCTGTTTCGTCTCGGCGCGGATATAGGCGAGCATGTCGTCATACTTGTGCGCGGGAATGACGGCAGTCGTGATCGGCTTGCGGTCGAGCGGCTTATCGGGAATGGTGGTGACGTCGAGATCGCCGTAAAAGACGAGGGACAGCGTGCGCGGAATGGGCGTTGCGGACATGACGAGCATGTCGGGCGCCTCCCCCTTTTCGCTGAGCGCGCTGCGCTGGGCAACGCCGAACCGGTGCTGCTCATCGCAGACGCAGAAGGCGAGGCGGGCAAAGTGCACGTCCCCCTGCAGCACGGCGTGCGTGCCGCAGGCGACGTCGATCTCCCCCGCCGCGAGCGCCGCCTTCAGCTCCCGCTTTTCCTTTGCAGAGCTGCCGCCCGCCAGATACCCCACGCGATAGTCGGGAAATATCTTTTGCAGCAGCGCAAAGTTCTGCGCCGCAAGCACTTCCGTGGGCGAGAGGTACGCCGCCTGATAGCCGCTCGCCAGCGCCATGTAGATGCCCGTCAGCGCGACCGCCGTCTTGCCGCTGCCCACGTCCCCCTGCAGCAGCCTGTTCATGCGCACGGGGCCGGTCACGTTGTCGTAGATCGCGCGCACCGCCGCCTGCTGTCCCGCCGTAAAGGTGAACGGGAAGCGTTTTTCAAACTGGGCGACCTGCCGCTCCGTGACCGCATAGCGGTGGATGCGCACCTCCTGCGCGTCCCCCTTGATGAGCTTGAACGCGGAGAGCAGCACGAAGTATTCCTCGAGCGCGATGCGCTCGGACGCCGCGCGCAGCTGCGCCTTGTCCCTGGGGGCATGCACGGCGCAGTATGCCTCGAAAAGCGGCGGCAGGTCATACTTTTGCCGCAATTCCTGCGGAATGACCGATTGCATCTTCTCGACAGCGAGCGCGCTCTTCACCGCGTCGCGCACGGCGCGCTGCGTCAGTCCGCTCTTCAAGGGGTAGACGGGCACCAGCCCCTTGAGGCGCTCGTTGCGCTCGACCGGCTCGAAGGTGGGATTGACGAGGCTCACCTGCCCGTAGCGGTTCTGCACCCGCCCGTAGAAGAGGTACTCCCCCGCTTTGAGCCGCTGCGCCAGATAGGGCATGTTGAACCATACCGCGGTGAAGGGAACGCCGTCCTGCTCGAGGTGGGCGCGCACCGTCTTGCGGCGGGAGTAGTAGCTGACCGGCTCGACGTGAACGAGGCGCGCCGCCACCAGCGCCATGTCGTTGTGGTACACCTTCAGGATGGACGTGCGGTCGGTCATGTCGAGGTAGGCGCGCGGAAAATAGCGCACAAGCTGTGCGCTGTCCGCGATCCCGAGTTTCTTGAGTTCCTCGGCGCGCTTTTGTGAAATGCCCCTGACCTTTGTCAGCTCCATGCCCTTTTCCTCTTTCCGCGGTGTCAAAAAAGGAGCGGCTGCGCGCTCCTTAATATAGGTTTATTCCAAAGACAGCAGATAATAGTAGACGGGCTGTCCGCCGTAGTGGAAGTCCACATCGCAGTCGGGGAACGCCTCCTGCACCTTTTCGGCAAGCGCGGAGGCATCCGCCTCGTCCACACCCTCGCCGTAGTAGAGGGTGATGACCTCGTGCGATTCATCCTTGAGTTTGTCGAGCAGTTTCATCACCGTCTCGTCCACGCCCTGCCCCTTGGCAAGGATCTTTTTGTCGTCCAGGCCGATGATGTCCCCTTCATGAATGGAGAACCCGTTGACGTTGGTGGTGCGCACCGCGTGCGTCACCTGGCCCGCCCGCACATTGTCGATGGCGTGGATCATGTTCGCCTTGTTCTCCTCGACGGAGGCCTCCGGACTGAACGCGAGCGCGGCGGCAAAGCCCTGCGGCACGTTCTTGGTGGGGATCACGTGAATGGTGCGGTTTTCCACAAGCGCCTTTGCCTGTTCCGCCGCCAGCACAATATTCTTGTTGTTGGGGAACACGAACACGTTCTCCGCATTGATCTTCTGCACCGCCGTGGCGATGTCGGACGCCGAGGGGTTCATCGTCTGCCCGCCCTCGATGACGCGGTCGACGAACAGGTCCTTGAAAATTTCCGAAATGCCCTCGCCCGCGCAGACGGCAAGCATGCCCTGTTCCTTCTTTTCCGCCTCGCGCTTTGCGCGCAGCTCGCGGTTCTGTTCGAGCATGTTCTCGATCTTGGGGCGGTCCAGCTCGCCCAGCTCCAGCGCATAGGTGAGTGCGACGCCGGGGCTGTTGGTGTGCACGTGTACCTTGACCATCTCCAGATCGCCGATGCAGATGACGCTGTCGCCGATGCCCATCAGGTTCTCGCGCAGCTTGTCGATGTCTGCAAGCGTGGTGCTCTTTTTCAGGTTGATGATGAAGAACTCGGTGCAGTATGCGAACTGGATCTCCCCGAGGTCCATGTTGATGATGTCGGAATTGTCGCCGAAGTCCGCATCGGACGCCGAGGCAACGTTTGCGGCCTCCGTCTGCACCTCGGAGACGATCTCGTCTCCCATGAGGGCGGACAGAAAGCCGCGCATGATGGTCATGAGCCCCACGCCGCCCGAGTCCACGACGCCCGCCTTTTTGAGAACGGGGAGCAGTTCGGGGGTCTTGGCAAGCGCCTTGTCCCCCTCCTCGATGACGGCGGGAAGGAATGTTTCAAAGTCCTTGTATTTTCCCGCGAACTTGACGGCGAACTCACTCATCATTCTTACAACGGTGAGAATGGTGCCCTCCTTGGGAATGGAAACGGCATTGTAAGCGACCTTGGTGCCCGCCTCCAGCGCCTTGGCAAACGTCTTGGTGTCCACCTCGGGCTTGCTGTCGTGCAGAACGGAGCATATGCCGCGGAAGATCTGCGAAAGAATGACGCCGGAATTGCCGCGTGCGCCGCGCAGCGCGCCCTTGGACACGTGCTCGCACACCTCGGGAAAACTGTTGGAGGCAACGCTGGAAAGCTCCTTGACCGCCGACTGCATGGTGAGGGACATGTTTGTACCCGTATCGCCGTCGGGAACGGGGAACACGTTGAGCGAATCCACCTTTGCCCTGTTATTTTCCAGCATCTTTGCGCCCACGAGCACCATCTTGCGGAACGTGGCGCAGTTGATTGTTTTCTGCATGAAAAAACTCTCCCGTATTCTGATAGAAAAAATCGCGCAGAGGCCGAGGTTTACAGTTTGAGACCGACGACGTTGACGTTTACCGTATCCACGATCATTCCCGTAAAGTATTCCACCTTATATTTGATGGCCTCCTTCAGGGACTCCGCGACCGCCTGGATGGAAACGCCGTACTTGATGAGCACGGACACGTCGATGAAAATGCGGTTTCCGGACGTGACGATCTTCACGCCCTTGCCTCCTGCATCCTTTTTGAACAATTCGGAGAAGGTGTCCGTAAAACGGCGCGAGACGGTATCGACGATGCCGTAGCTCTCCAGCGCAGCCTGAGCCGCGACCTTTGCGATCGCAAGGTCGGAGATGGAAATTTTTCCGTATGCGTTGCTCGTGCTTACTGACATAGCATAGTTCTCCTGATCGTTCTCTTTCCTATTCTACCCCATTGCCGCGCATTTTGCAAGCAATATCGGAAAAAAATTCAAAGATAATCAAAATTTTTTACCGAATCCGACGCATTTTTCATTGCTTTTTTTCGGGAGAAATGGTATGATTGTTTCGTTCGCGCGGAAAGGAAAGGTCTGCGCGGAACGGGTACTAACGAAATTTCGCCCCTCGGGAGGATTATTATGTCAAGAGTTTGCAGCATCTGCGGAAAAGGTCAGACGTCGGGCAACAATGTGAGCCACTCCAACCGCAAGACCAAGCGTTCTTTCAAGGCAAACGTGCAGAAGGTTTCCTTTGTCAAGGACGGGAAGGTCGAGACGGGTTACGTCTGCACGCGCTGTCTGAAGAGTGACAAGGTCGAAAGAGTCTGACACAAAACGCGCTGTCTGAAGAATGACAGGGTCGAAAGAATCCGACACAAAACGCGCTGTCTGAAGAATGACAGGGTCGAAAGAGTCCGGCACAAAATCAATCAAAAATCCCGCAGTGTTGCGGGATTTTTTGCTTTGTTCAGGGAGCGCGGGAGCAGCTCCTCGCCCCCGAACCGTGCCCGCCAACCGTCATTCCGAACGTATGTGAGGAATCCCCCTTACGTCGTCTTAGGGGCAGGAGAACGCGAATGAGCCTCCCTCCAAGAGGGAGGTGCCGAGCGAACGTGAGGCGGAAGGAGTGATCCCCCCGTCACTTCGTGACACCCCCCTTAAAGCCCTTTGGGCGTTAAAGGGGGCGAGACCCCTCATCCGTCAGGCTCGCACGCACACCTGACACCTTCCCCCCAAGGGGGAAGGCAACTCCTTCAGTCACTTCGTGACAGCTCCCTCTCGGAGGGAGCCTTTTTCTCTCCCTTTGCGCTCGCTACCGTCACAACTTCGCCCCTTCGGGTCTACATCGAGCCTTCGGCTCTCGTGCGCCACGGCTGCGGAATACTTCTGCAAGCAGGTATTCCTTGCGCGTGTCGGGCGTGCGCCGCTCCGCGTCGGGCAGAGCGCAGCGAAGAATCCCCTGCTACGTCGTCTTACGGGCAGATAACACACCTTGCCCCCCTTAACACTTGTTTTAAGGGGGGATGTCCGCAGGACAGGGGGGATTTTCAACTTATACGAGGGGATTCCTACGTCGCGGCTGCGCCGCTCCTCTGAATGACGTGTAGCCCGTTTCCGTCATTCAGAGCGAAACGAAGTGCAGCGAAGAATCCCCCTTACGTCGTCTTAGGGGCAGGAGAACGCGGCATTTTGCTTTCATACATTCTACAAGGAGATTCCTTCTACAAGGCTTCGCGGCGGCGCCGCTCGGAATGACGTGTAAATACTAATCTTCTTGCGGGTCCCCTTCGCGCGTATAGCCGAGCGCCTCTACGGCGAGCCGCACGCCGAATTGCAGTCCCGCGCGGAAATTCAGGTAACAGTTCTCCATCTCCCTGCGCGCTTCCCATATCCTTTCCAGCCATTGTTTGTGTTCGTCGTCCAATACGGCAAACAATTTATCGTACTGCTCATATGCCTTCTTTTCCAATCGGTCAAGTTCTCGGCTCCCCTTGATCTTTTCTATCTGTCCGCAATTTTCATAGTACAGCTCCTCGAGCAAAGATTGAAACATACAAAACTCCTCTTTGATTTTTGATCTATCATATCAGTTCTGAAACAAAAAAACAGCGGTTATCTGTCGTACAGATTTTTTATTTTTATATGAAAAAAATAAGCACGGTCTATGTGCTTATCATACAAAATATAATTGCAAAAATATTTTTGAATTTTCCCGTTTGGGATTGCCATTCTGAAGAAGATGTGCTATAATTTGTCGTGGAAAAAACCAAAGGAGTTATGATATGAACCAGAGAACCCCCATCATTGCAGGAAACTGGAAGATGAACAACACAGCGAAAGAGGGCGTTGCCCTTGTGAATGCCATCAAGCCGCTTGTGGCGGATGCAAAGTGCGAGGTCGTGGTGTGCGTTCCCGCCATCGACATTCCCGCCGTCTCCGAGGCGCTTGCGGGGAGCAACATTGCGCTCGGCGCGCAGAACGTGCACTTCGCCGAAAAAGGCGCCTACACGGGCGAAATTTCCGCGGCGATGCTCAAGGAATACGGCGTGAAATACGTCATCATCGGGCACAGCGAGCGCAGGCAGTACTTCGGCGAGACGGATGAAACGGTGAACAAGCGCACGCTTGCGGCGCTTGCGGCGGGGCTTGTTCCCATCGTCTGCATCGGTGAGACGCTGGAAGAGCGCGAGAGCGGCAAGACGGAGGAAGTGCTCGACAGGCAGATCACCGAGGGGCTGAAGGGCATCGACGATATTTCCAGGATCGTGATCGCCTATGAACCCGTCTGGGCGATCGGAACGGGCAGGACGGCGACCTGCGAGCAGGCGAACGAGACCATCGGCTATATTCGCAAAAAGTGCGCCGAGGTGTTCTGCCCCAAGTGCGCCGAAAAGGTGCGCATCCAGTACGGCGGCTCCATGAACGCGGGCAACTGCAAGCAGCTGATGGCGATGCCCGAGATCGACGGCGGGCTGATCGGCGGCGCGTCCCTGAAGGCTGCCGACTTCGCCGCCATCGTGGGTTACGACAAGGGCGGCATGCAGGGCATGAAACTGCCCAAGGAACTGCTGTAATCCGCGAAACGGAATGACGGCGGGAACTTCCCCGCCTGCGCCGTTGCCAAAGCCTGAAACAGACAACACGCCGCCCGTGCGCATTCAGCGCACGGGCGGCTTTTTTGTGTAAAGACGAGAAAAGAAGGTTTCTCCCAAGGAGGAAGGCTGCATGACGCATGGCTCCCCCAAAAAGTCAAGTTTTTTGCGCCCCTCCACAAATTTTCAAAAAATAACCCCCGCTTGCTTGCGAAATGCGCTCTCATGGGGTATAATAGAACAGAACAAATTTGCAAGAGGTACTCTATGAAACAGACTTGTGCGATCATCATCATGGACGGTTACGGCCTTGCGCCCGCAGGCGAAGGCAATGCCATCTCCATTGACGGCAGCAAAAACGTAAATGCCTACCGCGCCGAATACCCCTCCGCCACGCTGGGCGCGAGCGGCAGATCGGTGGGCCTGCCCGACGGGCAGATGGGCAATTCCGAAGTCGGACACCTGAACATGGGCGCGGGGCGCATCGTCTATCAGGACCTGACCAAGATCACCAAAGAGATCGAGGACGGCGAATTCTTCCAAAACCCCGCCCTTCTGAAGGCGATGGAAAACGCCAAGGCAAACGGCAAAAAACTGCACCTGTGGGGACTTTTGTCGGACGGCGGCGTGCACAGCCACATCACGCACCTGTACGCCCTGCTGGAGATGGCAAAGCGCCACGGCGTGCCCGAGACCTACGTTCACGCCTTCCTGGACGGGCGCGACACGCCGCCCACCTCCGCCGCGCACTATGTTGAGCTGTTGCTCGGCGAAATGAAGAAACTTGGCTACGGCAAGCTCGCCTCCCTCTCGGGCAGATATTACGCGATGGACCGCGACAACAACTGGGACCGCATCGAAAAGGCGTACGACATGCTCACGCTCGGAACGGGCGTGCAGGCGGACGACCCCGTTGCCGCGCTGCACAAGTCCTATGACGAGGGCGTGACGGACGAGTTCGTTCTGCCCACCAACATCTGCGAAAACGGCAAGCCCGTGGCGCTTGTGGAGGAGGGCGACTCCGTCATCTTCTTCAACTTCCGCCCCGACCGCGCAAGGGAGATCACGCGCGCGTTCTCGCAGGACCCCTTTGTCGTTCCCAAGGGCACGGCGTTCGAGCGCAAGACGGGATTCCTGCACCCCACCTACGTCTGCTTTACCGTGTACGATGCGGAATACAGGAATGTGGAGATCGCCTTCCCCAAGCAGACGATGAAGAACACGCTGGGCGAATACCTGGCGAGCCTGGGCAAAAAACAACTGCGCATCGCCGAGACGGAGAAATATGCGCACGTCACCTTCTTCTTCAACGGCGGCGTGGAGGCGCCCAACGAGGGCGAAGTGCGCGTGCTGATCAATTCGCCCAAGGTCGCCACCTATGACCTGCAGCCCGAAATGAGCGCCCCCGAAGTGACCGAGCGCGCCATTCAGGAGCTGAAAACGGGCGAATACGACGCGATGATCTTAAACTTTGCCAACTGCGACATGGTGGGCCACACGGGCGTCATTCCCGCGGCCGTCAAGGCGGTGCACACGGTGGACGAGTGCGTGAAAAAGGTGGTCGATCAGATTTTGTCCATGGGCGGCAGCGTGCTGCTGACCGCCGACCACGGCAATGCGGACAAGATGCTTGCGGAGGACGGCGAGCCTTTCACGGCGCACACCACCAACCCCGTGCCCGTCGTGCTCATTTCCGAGAAGTACAGGAACGTGACATTGCGCAAGGACGGCATCCTCGCCGACCTCGCCCCCACCCTTCTGGAAGTCATGGGCCTGCCCGTCCCCGCCGAAATGACGGGCAGGAGCCTTATTGAAAGGTAACTTGTCCATGGCATGACTGCATGCAACCGACCATAAACGCATACGCGATAAAGCCTTCCTCCGTCTGGAGGAAGGCTTTATCAAATTGCGCCATTCTGCGAGGGCACAGGGGCGCACGCCAAACCGGTTACACAAATTCGATCGTGACGTCGCCGTTGTTGCAGTCCACAGAAAGTGATTTGGCTCCGTCCGGCTTGCTCTCGGGCAGGTTGCAGTCGCCCTTCTTCACCGTGCACGAGATGGAAAAGTCGTCCCAGCCGCCGACGAGCGAACCCGCAATGTCCCCGTTCTTTGCCGTAAACGCGGCGCCCGTTCCCACGCAGAGCGCCTCAAAGCGCAAGTCTCCCCCGTTGCTGTCGAGCTGAACGCTCCCCGCGAAGGAGAGCGCCCCGAGGCGGATATCCTCGTTCGTTGTGACGATCGTCAGATCGGACAGCGTGCCGTCGGGCACCGTGACGGAGAGCTTGCGGACTTCCTCCGAAGGCTGAAGGCCGATATAGTCCGTCCACGCTTTGTCAAGCACCAGGCTGATCGTGAGCACGCCCTCCTCCGAACAAACGATCTCGTAATACTCCTTCTCACTCTCGAAACAGTCGATGTGGACGGCGCCGTCGTCCGAGACGCCCACCGCGACCTCCCTGTCCTGCACGTCGATCACGACGGACGAAATGCCCGCCGCGTCGAACGTCTCCTTCCGCGCCGTGAATGTCTGCTGCGCGCTGCAGCCGCTCAGGGCGGCCGCAAGCATGATGCACGCCGCTGCCAGACTAAGATATTTTTTCATTGCCTTTCTCCTTAAAAATGTGTTTGACATTGCCATCTGCCGATGGTATAATCAGCATAGACCTTTGTGTTACACAAATGTCAAGGAAAAATCGGCAATTTTATGGAAAAATATTTTACGATCGGAGAGGCGGCAAAATTGGCGAACGTGACGGCGGAGACGCTGCGCCACTATGACCGCATCGGGCTGGTCTCCCCGTGCAAGGTCGATCAATGGACGGGCTACCGCTATTATTCCGAACAGGAGCTGGCGCGCCTGAAAATCATCCGCGCGCTCAAATCCCTCGACCTTCCGCTGGAGGAGATCGGGCGCATGCTCGCCTCGGCAGACCTTGGCGAGACCGTCCGCTTTCTGAACGAGGCAGAGCGCAGCGCAGACGAAAAAATCGCGGAACTTCAAGAAATGAAAGAGCGCATCGGCAGGGCGCGCCGATTCTATGAGGAAGAATCCGCCGAAGTCCGTCGGGAGGGCTTTTACACGCAGCACCTGGCGCAGCGCGTCATTCTGCTCTCTGACCGCCCTCTCACGCCCACCGTTGCCGACCTTCTGAACTATCAGCGGCACTTCTTTGCGCAGGTGGGAGAGCAGCGGGAGAAGTTCGCCTTTGAGGACGTTGCGGGCATCTATCGGGCGGGAGAGGAAGAGCGCATGTTTGCGGTCTGTACAAAATACGTGCCGCGGCAGGATTTGCGCATTCTGCCGGCAGGCACCTACCTGTGCGCCGACTGCACGCAGCAGGAGAGCGAGACCGCCATGCGCGCGCTGCTTGCCGAAGCAAAGGGACGCGGCTGCCCGCCGCCCCCCTTTACGGTCAGCATCATCGTGCTTGCAGGCGTTGCGCAGTGGGGTTACCGTCTGGAAGTCCCGCTCCGCCCGCAAACAGACGAGCAATAGCGAAAACGGGCAGAATTCCCCATGTTCCGTTCACGCAAAAAGGAACCCACCAGCTTAGCTGGTGGTTCTTCATTTTCGGGCATAGCCCTTGACTACTAGCCCGTGCGCCACGCG
>CALVLT010000026.1 GCA_944340905.1 uncultured Clostridia bacterium | reverse complement strand
CTTCGGACATGGGTGCTATGCGGCAAGGGTGAGTTTGACGGCGAGCACGGTCATGTCGTCGCCCGCCTCGCCCTTGGGCGAGCGGGCAAGGGCGGCGGTAAGCACGTTCTCGGCGAGTGCCTGCGGGTTGAGTGGGTGCAGTTCGCCGAGATATGCGCACAGGTCGGCGCTCGAGCCGAAGGCGCCGCTCACGCCGTCGCTCATGAAGAGCAGAAAGTCGTTTTCGTGCATCGTCAGACGCATGGTGGCGGGGTGCACCGCCTCCAGCGCGCCGATGGGCAGCGATTCGCCCTCCAGGATTTTCAGCTCCTCTTGGGTGAGCAGGTATCCCGCGGGAGAGCCGATCTTCACGATGTCCGCGCTGCCGTCGTCGAGGTTGACGGCGGCAAGGTCGAGGCAGGAAAAGCTCTCCTCCGCCGAACAGGAGATGAGGCTGTTGACGGTCGCGAGCACGGTGTCCGAGGGCATGCCCGTCTTGTAAAAGCTCTCCATAAGTGAGAGGGTACGCGAAGAGACGTCGCGGGCGGCGTCCCCGCTGCCCATGCCGTCGGAGAGGGCGACGAAGAAACGGCGCTCGTCGATCTTGAGAATGGAGTGCGTGTCGCCGCTCGCCTGTTCCCCCTGTTTGGGGCATGCCGCGATGCCGAAGGAGGCGTCGTAGTGCGGCTTGCGCCGCAGCACGAAACAGGCGCGGCCGTGCGTGAGGGGGAGTTTTTCGGCGAGCGAGAGGGGAGCGCCCAGCGCCTCGCCCGCGGCGCGGCACACCTTGCGCACGGGGGCGTTTTCGTCGAGGGTCATGCTCACGGTGAGCGCGCCGCCCTCGCCGTAGATGAAAATTTCCGAACTTAAGATGCCGTATTCCTGCAGTGTGCGCGCGAGCGTCTCCTCGCCCGCGGACAGGGTGTACTCCTCGCTCTCGCGCAGGGCTAAATCGCGCATGATCTCGCTGACGCCGTGCGCCTGACGGGCAAGCAGCAGACGGCCCTCCCGCTGCGTCTCGCGCGCCGCCGTGCGCCGCGCGTCCCCCTCGAGTTCCTTGTTGAGCGCGAACAAAATTCCCGATACGTTGGGACATTTTTGTGCCAGATCGGCGGGAAGGTCGATGAGATTTGCCCTGCCCTTCGCCCGCCCGATGCGCACGAGCCGCACGAGCGCCTCGCCCGTGTTCTGCCCGTCGCACGTCTTGCGCCGCTGGCATGCGGCGCACACCGTCTGCTGCAGCCTGAGCGCGATGCGCGCGTCCCCGTCGTCGGGGCCGTCGGGCAGCAGGAAGGCATTTTCGATCTCGCGGAAGAGGGCGGAGACCTCGTACAGCCGCTCGCCCACGGCGCGGCGGTTGCGGTTGACGGCGATGCGCGGCAGGACGCGTTCGCGGTAGAAGAGCAGACTCTCGCCCGCCTTCTCAAGCCATTTTTTGGGGAGCGCGCAGACGAGCAGGGCGGGCAGCGCGCAGGCGAGCAGGTGCAGGGCGATCTGCACGGCGGAGAGCGCGTATACGCCCGCAAAGTACTGCGCGGCGAGGTAGGCGAGGGAGAGGGCGAGGGAGGAGGCGATGCGCCCGTACGGGGCGACGAGCAGCGCGCAGCAGCCGTAGACGGAAAAGAGCGCAAGCGGGAGGATGCTCACGTCCGCGACGCACAGCGGCAGGGAGAGTGCGACGGCAAAGGGGATGGCGGCGGCATTTGCCAGCAGCGCGGCGGCGAACAGCACCCCCGCAAGGGCGATGCCCGTGTAGACGAGCGTGCCGAGCGAAGCGCATATCCCCATGCCGAGCAGCAGCCACAGCAGGGCGGCCTCGGCAAGCTGTGCGCCCGTCAGGCGGCAGTGCGGCGCGCGCAGGATCGCCCTCACGCCTCCCTCCGCAAGCGCGCTGCCGAGCAGGAAGAACACGCCAATGACCGCCTTCTGCGCGAGGAGCGGAAAGGGGAACAGGGCGTATCCCGCGTGCGGGTACAAAAAGACGAAGGGCAGCTGCGCGAGCGCGGCGACGGCCAGCCGCCACAGCCCGGGGTCCTTCTGCAGGCGGGCAAAAATGCCGTATGCGAGCAGGAGAACGGCTGCCTGCGCGGCGCAGCACAGGCTCGCCTGCCACGAGAGCGCGGCGGAGGAGGCGGCAAGATAGGCCGCAGATGCCGAAAAGGGGGCGTGCAGAACGGTGTATGCCGCCCACAGCAGCAAAAATGCCGCGGGTTCGCGCTGCGGGAGCGCGAAGTTCATCAAAGTCATGCCCGCGCCCAACGCCAAAAAGCGCACAAGGGCGCGGAGGGAGGGAAACCGCAGGGAAGAAATACGCATAGACACCTCGTTTTTTTCACAAAAGTATAAGTGTGAAACGCATACAAAAACGGGCGGAGACGGTCGCACCGCGTCGAAAAATGCCCGACTTCGTCCCCCGGCGGAAAATATGCGTGAAATTGTATGATTTTTCCGATAATTTTATAATTATGCAATATATTAAACCCATTTATAGCTGCAATCACAAAAACTTATTCGGATTTTTTTTGAAAAGTATGTGAAAAGGGCAAAATCGAATTGACAACAAGGGGGGGCAGTGTGATAAAATAGAGAAACGATTCGGAACTTGTCGTTTCTATGGCAGAGCGGGCCGGAGATGTGCCCGCCGGCGGCAAAAAATTTAAAACTCAGGAGAAATGTAATGCGCAAAACGGTCAGACGGTCGGCGAGCCTGCTTTTCATCCTCACCCTTGCGGCGGCGATCGTATTCCCGACGGTGGCGGAGCCTCTCGCCCAGACGGTGGGCGATGATACCGGTGCTGCCGATAACGAAACGCTGCTTGCCGAGGATTATCAGCTCTCGCAGGATGTCAGCAGCGCGGTCGGCGAGCCGGACGGGGAGGACCTCGTCAAGGTCATCGTCAAGGTAGATGCCCCCTCGCTTCTGGACTATGCGAACGAAAAGGGCATTACCGCACAGGAGGCCATGCTCCGTTCGGAGGGCGTCCGCGTGCTCAACAAGATCAAATCGCTCAGCGAGAGTGCACAGAAGGCGCTCTCGCCTTATCTCGTGGAAACGGGGTTTGAATACAACACGGTCCTGGGCGGGTTCTCGGCGACCATCCGCTACAAAGACCTGTCCAAGCTGGAGGCGGATGCGCGCGTGAGCCAGGTCATCCTGTCCGATACGTACGAGGCGCCGCAGGCGATCACGGAAAATGAAGTCAACGTGGACGAGTTGACGGGTATCTTCGATTCGTCGGGCGTGGGGTACGACGGAACGGGCACGGTGGTCGCCGTGCTCGATACGGGCACGGACTACACGCACGAAGTCTTTGATATGGAGCTGGACGATACGCTCACCGCCATCACCAAGGACGACGTTTCCGCTGTTGCCGCCAATCTTTCCGCAACTTCGCTGTCGGCGGAGAACGGTGACAGCATCGACGAGGACGACCTGTACCTGACCACCAAGCTGCCCTATGCCTATGACTATGCGGACGGCGATGCCAACGTCTATCCTGTGGAAGCGCACGGCACGCACGTTGCGGGCATCATCGCGGGCAAGTCCGAGCGCATCACGGGCGTTGCCACGGGCGCGCAGATCGCCACGTTCAAGGTCTTTTCGGATGACAACGACGGCGCTCCCGAGGACGCCCTGCTTGCCGCGCTCAATGACGCCGTGCTGCTGGGCGTGGACGCCATCAACATGAGCCTCGGCTCCTCCTGCGGTTTCACGCGCGAGGAGGACGGCAGCGCCATCAACGCCGTCTACGACAGCATCGAGGCGGCGGGCATCTGCCTTGTCGTGGCGGCGAGCAACGACTATTCGTCCGCCTACGGCAGCGCGAACGGCAACACCAACCTTGCAAGCAATCCCGATTCGGGCACCGTCGGTTCGCCCGCATCCTATTCCGCGTCCCTCGCCGTCGCCTCCATCAGCGGCGTCAAGACGCCCTATTTCCTGCTCGAGGACGGCGCGGAGATCTATTTCAGCGAATCCCGTAAGCAGGGCCAGGAGGACGAGAACGACTTTGTCGAAGAGATCCTCGGCGCGGGCACCAACGAGCAGACCTTTGAATATGTGGTGGTTCCCGGCGTCGGGTACGAGGCCAACTACAACGGCGTGGACGTCGAGGGTAAGATCGCCGTTGTCCGCCGCGGCGGAAACACCTTCGAGCAGAAGGTCGTCATCGCGCAGTCGCACGGTGCGGCGGGGGTCATTATTTATAATAATGTATCGGGTACGCTTGCCATGTCTGTCGGCACGCGGGACGATCTCGTTCCCAGCTGCCTGATCTCTATGGACTACGGCGAGATCCTTGCCGAGCGCGGCTCGGGCACGCTCACCGTCTCGCGGGACTACCTCGCCGGTCCTTTCATGTCCGATTTCTCCTCGTGGGGCGTGCTGCCCAACCTGACGCTCTCGCCCGACATCACGGCGCACGGCGGCGAGATCACCTCGTCCTATCCGGGCGGCAACGAATACGATACCATCAGCGGTACGTCGATGGCGGCGCCCAACCTTGCGGGCGCGCTCATCCTTGTCAGGCAGTACATCAAAGATATGGACCCGACGCTCACGACGAGCGAGGTGCGCGACCTTGCCTACAGCCTCATGATGAGTACGGCGACCATCGCCAACAACGAATACGGTAATCCCTACTCGCCCAGAAAGCAGGGCGCGGGCCTTGCCGATATTCACAAGTCCGTCTCCACCAAGGCGTATCTGACGGTGGACGGCTCCAACAAGCCCAAGCTTTCGCTGGGGGACGACCCCAACCGCTCGGGTGTGTACACGCTCACCTTCAACATCACCAACCTTGCGGGCGAAGCGCTCAGCTATGAGTTCGACCCCGTCGTGTTTACGGAGAGCATGTCCAGTGACGAAAGAACGGTTGCCGAGCTGGCGTATATGCTCAATGCGGACTACGGCTATTCGGTTACGGCAACGCAGGGAACTGCCGCCATCAGCGGCAACGTCATCTCGCTGGGCGGCTATTCCACGGCGCAGATCACCGTCACGCTCACGCTGACGCAGGAGTCCAAGGACTACATCGAGGCAAACTTCGTCAACGGCATGTATGTCGAAGGGTATGTGCGCCTTAACTCCCTGAATGCGGACGGTATCGGGCTGAACTTGCCTTATCTCGCCTTCTACGGCGACTGGGCGGATGCGCCCATGCTGGACGTCACCGCCTATGAAGTGGGTGCCTCGCAGGAGGATTCCTCCGTGCTTGAGGAGGACAAGCTTGTGGCGGACGTGTACGCAACGCTGCCCATGGCGGGCTTTGCCACACAGGACGACAACGGCGAAGATACGGTCGGCTACTGGGGCATGGGTGCATTCGGCTATATTCTGCCGCAGGGCTATTCAACGCCCGTCACGGCGGAGCGGTATGCCTCGCTCACCTCGTCGGAGGACGGTACCTATATGCTCTACGGTATCTCGGCAGGTCTTCTGCGCGGTGCAAAACGCATCGAAATGCAGATCGCGGACAGCACGACGGGGGAGGTCATCTGGACCAAGACGGGCTACAACGGCAGAAAATCCGCTTCTTCGGGCGGCGAGCAGAGCGGCGGTTATATCGAAGTGGAATTCGACGTGCGCGAACTGGGCCTCGCCAACAACTCCGTGTACACCTTCTCGATGGAGTGTTTCCTCGATTGGGAAGACGGCAATCAGGGCAACAGGAACACCTTTTCGTTTGACTTCACCATCGATAACGAGCGGCCCGTCATTCTCGATACGAATGTGCGCGATACGGGCACGCAGAAGGTCATCGAGTTCAATATTTACGACAACCACTATCTCCAGGGCTATACGGTATACACCTACGAGCGCATGGAAAACGGCAACATGATCGGGCTGACCGCCATCACGGACGGCGTCATTCCCGTCTACAACGGCGAGTTCAACTCCTCCACCCGCGTTTCGCTGGACGTCACGGCGTACTGGTCGCTCATTGAGCAGAACGGCGGCAACATCTACGTGCAGGTGATGGACTATGCCCGGAACTCCACGACCGCCTATATCGATATCGACGAAAGCGTCGTTTCCGACCCTGACGACATCCGTCTGGAAAAGACGCGCGAAGGCAGTGCGGAGTCCTTCTCGATCAGGGTCAATGAGCAGATGGACCTCTCCGAGTTCGTGACCACCTATGCCAACATCGACGGGGAGTATCTGGAAGATTACTGGACGCTGCCCCTCGAGTGGACGTCGAGTGATCCCGAAACCGTCCCCGTCGCAGATTACGAGATGGAGGACATCAACGAGGAGGACTACGGCCTGATCATGGGGCTGCAGGCGACCGGCGATACGCCCGTCAGCATCACCGTGCAGCCGCAGGGAAACGAGGATCCCGCAAAGGTCCTGACCTTCCTCATATACGTCACAGAGGACGAATATACGGTGGGACCGAGGGATGTTTCCCTCTCGCTCTCCGAGACGCAGGTCATTTTGGAGCGCGGCGAATCGACGGTGCTCTCGCTCGAACTCAGGCCGTACAACCTCAAGGACATTGCTCCCGAGCTGTATGCGTCCATTTCCTACGAGTGGTCCTCGTCGTCGCCTGCCACGGTGGAAGTGCGCGCCGGCTATGAAGGGGAGGACGGCGAATGGGTGGACAACGCTGCGTTCGTCACCGTCACCGCACTGGAATCGGGCAGCGCGTCGGTGAGTGTGAGTGCACAGAACACCTACGCCAGCGCATCCTGTACGGTGAGCGTACAGGAAGAATATTACGTGGACGGCACCTATCTGCGTTCCTACACGGGGCGCGGGGATGAAAACGGCGTCGTGGAGATCCCGGACGATCTGGGCATCACCTATATTTACACGATGGCGTTCTACAACAATCCGTATATTACCAAGATCATCATTCCCGAAGGCGTCATGTACATCATGCGCGCGGGGATCTACGGGTGCGACAACTTGGTGGAAGTGCAGCTTCCCAGCACGCTCGAGCAGATCCAGACCTTCGGTATCGCGTGGAATCCCAGCCTTGAGACGGTCAAAGGACTGAACAACGTCAGCGTCATCGGCTCGCGCGCGTTCATCTACGATACCAGTCTCGAACTCGGCTACAACGGTACGGATGCAGGCGGTGTGGCAAACGGCGAATACGATCTGGCGCACACGACATATATCGGCAACATGGCGTTCTACGGCTGCGAATCCATCACCTCTGTCGACTTATCCAAGGTGGGCGTGGTGGCTGAATCGGCGTTCGCTTACTGCACCGGACTCACCAGGCTCGTCATTCCTGCCAACACGACGTTGGGGATGACGGCGTTTGCCTACTGCACTTCGCTGGAGGAGGTCGTCATCCACTCCAGGAACATCGGCATCGGCGCGTTTGCCTTCTGTACTGCGCTGGATTCCGTTGTCTTTACGGGGGATGTGCGCGCCATCGGCGCCGAGGCATTCTACGGCTGTACGGCGCTCACCGATCTGCGGTTCTTAGGTACGGTGTATGAGATCGGCGACAGGGCGTTCGTATACTGTTCGTCGCTCACGAGCGTCACGCTGCCCGCAGGACTGGAAGTGCTCGGTTCGCAGCCATTCCTCGGCACCTCCATTACGCAGGTCACCATCTCCAAGGATGCGCGCATCACGCAGACGGGACTTGCGGCATTCTACGGCATGCCCGTCACGGCATATAACGTCGAGGAGGGCAACAAGTACTTCTCGTCCGACAGCGGCATTCTGTACGATAAGACGGGCTATAAACTCATCGCTTACCCGATCGGGCGCACGATTCTTAGCGGTACGTTTGTCATTCCCGATTCAGTCACGATCATCGGCGCCAATGCCTTTGCCGGGTATTCTCCCGGCGGGCAGAGTATCAACCGCTTTACCATCGATCTGAACAACGTCGAGGTCATCGAAAATTATGCCTTCTTCGGCGTGGGCGGACTCTATGTCAACGCCGGCGGGTTTACATCCGATTTCAGCGTGACGGGTTGGGAGAACGTGCGCGTCATCGGCAACGGCGCGTTCGAGCAGTCCTATCTCACGCAGTTCCCGTCCAATGCCGAAAATCTGACTTCCATCGGCGACTATGCCTTTGCCAACACGGCGCTGATGGGCGGGGAAGTCACGCTGCCCGATTCGCTTACCGATTTGGGTGAGGGTGTGTTCATGTACAACGGCTATGTCAGCGTCACGGACGATTCGGGCGAGAGTTCTTATCTGCCGACGACAGCACTTGCCGCGATGGAGGGCGTGCCTGCAGCGGCGTACGGCATCACGTCCGTCGCCTTCGGTGCGGGCCTGCGCGAGGCGGGCGCGGGTGCCTTCCTCTATTGCGCCGACCTTGCAACGGTCAACTTCACCGACGGCGCCCTGACGGAAATCGCACCCACGATGTTCGCCAATGACGAGCAGCTGGACAACGTCGTGCTGCCCGATACTGTTACAGCCATCGGCGCCAATGCCTTTGCGGGCTGCACGTCGCTTGATAGCATCACCTTGCCCGACAACGAGGCGTTCACCGCCATCGGCGACTACGCCTTTGCGGGCACGGCGCTCACGGCCATCGATCTTCCCGAAACCGTCACTTCCATCGGGGCGTCCGCCTTCGAGGATGCGCCGCTTGTCTCCATCGATCTTTCTCACGTCACGGCCATCGGCGCACGGGCATTTTATGGAACCGAGCTTGTCTCTGTCAGCTCGGAAAGCGTTGCGACCATCGGCGACTATGCCTTTGCGAACAGCGCACTCACCCTGGTCAATTTCCCCAATGCTGCCGATCGGAACGGCACGCCCGCCGTCGGAGCATATGCCTTCGCGAACAATGCGGCGCTGACGAGCGTATCCCTTCCCGCCGCACAGACCATCGGCGAGGGCGCGTTCTCCGGCTGTACGCAGCTCGGCAGTCTGACGGTCACGGCGGCAACCTCCGTCGGGGCATATGCCTTCGCGGAGACGGCGCTCACGGCGCTCTCTCTGCCCAACGTGCAGTCGATCGGCGCGTTTGCGTTCAGCGGTACGGACATTACAAGCCTTGAACTTCCCGCCTCCCTCGCCTCCGTTGCGGAGCGGGCGTTCGCGGGTGCGGCAAGCCTTGCGTCCATCACGGTGGACGAGGGCAACACGCTCTATCTTTCCGAAAACGGCGTGCTCTACCGCAACACAGGCAGCAACAACTATGTCACCCTCATCGCCTATCCCGAGGGCAAGACGGACGAGGTATTCAATCTCGATCAGGAACATACTTCCCTGCGCATCATCCGCATCGGGGCGTATGCCTTTGCGGACAATCCGTACCTGACTTCGGTCACGCTGCCCGTATTCCTGCGCATCGTGGGCGCGGCGGCGTTCTACGGCTGCGACAGTCTGACCACCATCGAGTTCCTGTCCGCCACAGCTCCCACGCTCGAGAGCTACTCCTATACGCTGGCGGACGGCACCGAGGACAACGTCTACAATAACTTTGTTGCGGCGCTCGGCGACCTGAATGCGGACGGTCTTACCATCATCGTGCCCGCCAACCAGTCCGGTTACGACCTGTATCTCTGGGAGCAGTACCTCGGAACGGTGGGCGACGGCATTCAGGCGACGGGGACCAATCAGCCGCTGCGCAGCGCCATCGACTTTATGGACCGCGTGCGCGCATTGCCTGCCGCCGGGGACATCACCGAGGCAAACAGGGACGAGCTGACGGTACTTCAGAGAATCTACAACACGTTCACCTCGACACAGCGTAACTTCGTTACGGGCGGATTTGACGATGTGAACTACTACGAGATCCTGACGAATGCGATCTCCGCACTGCCGGATATCTCCGACCCCGGCACCGATCCGGGCGGGGATACGCCTTCGGAGCCGGAAGGCCCGAACGTCGGGCTGATCGTCGGCCTGTCGGTGGGCGGCGGCGTCATCGTGCTTGCGGGCATTGCCGTTGCGGTCGTGTTCATCGTACGCAGGAAGAGGAGGGGTTAAGCCATGAAAAAGCTGAAATTTCTGCTTCTCGGACTTCTGACGGCATCGTTTGCGGGCGCCCTTGCCGCGTGCTCGGGGGAGGAGACGACGTATACGTTCACCTTCGATGCGCGCAACGGCTCCGCCAATGAGCAGCTCGAACTTGCCGAAGGCGCGGCAGTCACCCGCCCCGAGGATCCCACAAAGCAGCTCTTTACCTTTGACGACTGGTATACCGATACCACCTTTGCCACCGTCTACACCTTCGGCACGATGCCCGCGCATGACGTCACCGTCTATGCGAACTGGCTGCCGCAGTCGAGCGTGCGCGTTTCGTACGACAGCATGGGCGGCTCGGCGGTGGACGACAGCGTCGGCGTGGTCGGCAGCGAGTTTCCCCAGCCGGAGGCGCCCGAGCGCGAGGGCTATGTGTTCATGGGCTGGTATACGCAGGACGATACGCGCTTTACCTTCGATGCCTTCCCCGACAGCAACACCACCTTGTATGCGCACTGGGAGCGCGATACCGGCAATTATGCCTTTATCACGTTCATCGGCAACGGCAGGCAGCTTGCCGATCCCGTTCCCGTGCCGCTTGCAAGCACCTTTGAAGACCCCGGATTTTTCGGGGATGACGAGATCGTAACGCTCGGCTGGTTCACCAACGCATCGCTCACCACGCCCTATCAGGGCGGAACGGTGGCGCGCGATATGACGCTCTACACCGCATACTATACGCGCGGGCTGACCTTTTCTGTGGGCACTGTCACGGGGTATACGGGCACGGCACAGCAGGTCATCGTCCCCAGCGTCGTACCGGGCGGGAACGCGTCGCTCGGCAGCCTGACCGCCGTCGGCGATGGTGCCTTCCGTGCGACGGACGTCACCTCCGTGCTGCTTCCCGAAAACATCGTTTCGGTGGGGGCGGAGGCGTTCCATGACTGCAGATACCTCGTCTCCGTCAACCTGACGCAGAGCGTGACCACGCTGGGCGAGAGCGCCTTTTCCGGCGCGATGCGCCTGAAGAGCTACGGGGATATTTCCTCGGTCACGGTGATTCCCGACGGCTGCTTTGCCGACTGCCAACAGCTCGAGGAGATCACGCTTTCGCCGGTGACGACCTCGGTCGGCGCGCGCGCCTTTTCCGACTGCAAGCTGCTCACGCAGATCGTGCTGCCCGGGAATGTGGCGAGCATCGGCGACCAGGCGTTTGACGGCTGCACGCTGCTTGCGCAAGTGACCCTTCCCTCGACGGTCACGCAGATGGGCACGGACGTCTTTGTCTCCTGCCCCGCGCTGACGGGCGTCGAGGTGACGGGCAACGGCAACTCTGTCACGCTTGAAGGCGGAAACCTGTACTTCGGTACGCAGCTTGTGCGCTGCTTTGCGGGGGAGGAAGGGGACACGTCCTTCACCCTTCCCGCAGGCAAGACGGCGGTTGCGGCATATGCGTTTGAGAATGCGCCCGCGTTCACCGCGGTGGATCTCTCGGGTGCGACGCAGCTTGTGCGCGGCTCGCTGTATGGGCTGAACAGTCTTGTCAGCCTCACCCTTCCCTCGCTCGACTTTGGGGGCAACGGGTACCTTGCCGCAGGCTTCGGCGCCACACAGCCGGAGACGAGCGTTTCGCAGAGCTTTTACATTCCCGCCACGCTCACCACGGTGGCGCTGACGGATGACGCGGCGGCCGTTGCCGATTACGCCTTCTACGGCGCAACGGCGCTCTCTTCGGTGACGGGGCTGGACAGCGTGACAAGCATCGGCGACGGCGCGTTCGCCTACACGGCGATGACGGCGTTCACCATTCCCGCAACCGTCACTTCCTTCGGCGCGCGCGTGTTCGAGGGGTGCGATCTGGATGCCTACACCGTGGCAGTCGGCAACAACACCCTCTCCGAGGGGGCGTACGGCTGCCTGTATCAGGGAACCACCCTTGTCGCCGTTCCTACCTCTCTGACGGAGGTCACGATTGAGAATACGGCGACCGCCATTGCGCCCTATGCCTTCTTCAACAGCGCGGCGGAGACACTCACAGTCCCTTCGTCCGTGCAGAGCATCGGCTATGCGGCGCTGGGCAACATGCAATCGCTCACCAGCCTCACCGTTCCCGTCATCGGCGACGGCGAAGACAACAGCTACATGGGCTATGTGTTCGGTTCGGAGATGAGCATCACCACCTCACAGGACAGCACGCTCGCCTCGCTCAGCGTGTTGCGGCCCGGCCGCCTGCCCTCCAATCTGAAATCGCTCACCGTTACGGGCACGCACTCGAGCATTCCCGACATGGCATTCGCCATGCTGCAGAACGTGACGCAGATCACCATCGAAAACGATGGGGATGCGCCCGTTACCTCCTACGGCGATTTCTCCTACTACAGGACTGCGGTGACGGAGCAGACCTTTGCGGACGGCGTGACGCACATCGGCGAATCGGCATTCCGCGAAACGCGCCTGACGAGCGTCAGCCTGCCCGGCTCGCTTGGAGGCGGCGCAGGGGCGGCAAGCTTTTCCAACATTCCCACGCTTGCGAACATCGAGCTTGAAGAGGGCATCACGCAGATCGCGGACGCCATGTTCTATGCTTCTGTTACGGCGGGCGAGACGAACGAGGACGACGGCTATTCTTACAACGTGTGGCGTTCGCTCATCACTTCGCTCACCATTCCCTCGTCGGTCGCCTCTATCGGCGCCAGCGCGTTCTACGGCGTGGGCATGCAGACCTATATGGAACCTGCCGCGCCCGACTATCAGCCGCTCGCTTACACGCAGGGCACGCGCAACGCCGGCTTTACTGTCACGTTTGCCGCGAACGGTGAGCTGACGCAGATCGGCGCCTATGCCTTTGCGGGCGGCGGCGCGCAGACGCTCGCACTTCCCGCATCGCTTTCGGTGGTGAGTGCGTATGCGTTCTTCAACAATCTGTATCTGGAGAACGTGACTTTCGGCGGCGCCGAACAGCAAAGCAGCCTTTCGCAGCTCTGGGCGTATGCCTTTGACGGCTGCGGGCAGCTTGTCTCCGCCACGATCCATGCGGCGGCAGTTCCCGCCTACGGCCTGGCGGCTGACCCCGAGGAAAACCCCGAAGCGCAGCGCGTGAGCGTGTTCAGCGGCACGGCAGAGGGCTTTACCCTGTATGTTCCCTCCGCTTTGGTGGCGGGATTCACAACTGCCGTACAGGCTGCGGGCGAGGACATCATCGTTGCGGCGATCGCGGCGGCGGGAGGTGAAGCATGACGCGCAAAAGGCTGTTTTGGGCGGCTGTGCTCATGGCGGCGGCCGCGTGCCTCGCCCTTGCGGGCTGTTCGCAGAACAGGCTGACCCGGGAGGACCTGATCGACCGCGGCTATATTCACCACGTCGTCTTTGATCTGCAGGGCGGAAAGTCCGGCGACCGCGAAGTGCTGGAGCAGTACGTGCAGGATAATTCCCTCGTGCTGGAACCCGGCTCCACGACGGACGCCGACGACGCGCCCGTGCGGGAGGGCTACACCTTCAACGCCTTCTATCTGACGCCGGATGGCGAGGGCGAGCCGTGGGACTTTGAGACCGACCGCGTCACTTCGGACATCACGCTCTATGCGCGCTGGAATTCCAATTACACCATCACGCTGCACTACGGCGTGGCGGACGCGGAAGGCAATTATACGTATGACCGGACCACCAGCATCACGGTGCCGCAGACGAGCAGCGGCGAGGCGGGCGCGGTGACAAGCGTGACCATCTCGAACTACACCATCCTCGGGCTGTATCAGACGGAGGCGGATGCGCGGGCGGGCACCAACCCCGTCACGATTTCCAGGGACAACCCGTACACGCCCGAAGGCCTGACGGCGGAAAACACCACGGTGCACATGTGGGCAAACACGCTGCGCGGCACGTGGCGCCTCGTCTCCTCGGCGAGCCAGTTCACGGAGATCGGCCGCAACACCAACATCTACATGATGGTGGACTACCTCGACCTCGAAGGCGCCGCCGTCACTTTCCCGGACAGCTATGCGGGCACGTTCAGGGGCAACGGCGCCACCATCGCCAACTTCCGCGTGGAAAAGGCGCGCGTGACGGGAACGGGCACCTTTTCGTACGGTCTGTTCAACACGCTGGCGGAGGATGCGCAGATCAGCGACATCACCTTTGAAAACGTCACCTTTACGGCGGACCTGTCCAACCCGGTCGCTACGGAATACCGCGCGGGCATTCTTGCAGGCACGGCGGAAGAGGGAGCAACGGTGCAGAACGTGACCATTTCGGGCGACTTCACCTTCACGATCGTGGAACAGGGTACCAACGGCACGCCGTTCTACAGCGATCTCTTCCCGAACAATGCGGCGGCCCTCGTCGGCTACGGAACGCTGACGGGCGCGGATACGTGCAATATCAGCGGCGTACAGCTTACAAAGCTCCGGCCGGGCGAGACATCGGGCACAGACGATACGGAAACTTCCGGAACGTAACAATACAGGAGGAATTCAAACCATGAAGAAATCAAAGACGGTACGTGTGGTATCTTACACGCTGGCGGCGGCGCTCTCGCTGAGTGCGGCGTCCTTCCTGCTCTCCGCATGCAAGACCAAGGCGGACAACGAATCCACGCCGCTCTCCATTGCGAGCGACCTGTTCGACGGCGTGTTCAACCCCTTCTTCTACACGTCGGGCGTGGACGGCGACGTCGTCGGCCAGACGCAGATCGGCATGCTCTCGAGCGATGAAAACGGCCAGCTCGTGGCGGGGGAGGATGAACCCTGCGTCGTCGATGAATTCAGCATCGTCACGACCGGCACGAGTGATGACAGATTGCCCGGCGGCGGTGAACATGAGTACGATAGCTACTATACGACCTACTCCTTTGCCATCAAGAACGACCTTGTGTTCAGCGACGGCGAACCCCTCACCATCGACGACGTGCTGTTCAACATCTACATGTATCTCGACCCCGCCTACACCGGATCGAACACCATGTACTCGGTGAATATCCGCGGCCTGGTTCCCTACAGAACGCAGCGCCCCGGCGAGACGGACGAGGACGACTTCAACGATGATATGGACGAAATCGCGCAGACGAGAATCAATGCCCTCAACAACTGGGCAACTCAAGATCAGGATGCAAACTTGATCAATAACGGCAGCCAGATGGCGCAGGATGTCGACCGCGTGGAAGAGCTGTTCATGGACGAGCTGAACACCGACTGGACGACGGCGATGAATACGGAGATCGACGATTACGAACGGTTCGGTTTTACGCAAAACTGGGAGATCTTCCTGTACAACTATCAGTTGATCCGCATGACGTACACATACACCGATGCCGACGGTGTCCGTCATTATCGCCGTGAGAATCTCTATGATCCAAATATTGCAAAGGATCAAACGACATTGGTAAATTACGTGTTCAGCGTCATGCTCGGCGGCAGGCAGAATCCGGACGATACCTACCGCACCAACCTGTACAACGTCATCAATAACTATGCCACATCAAGCACCTTCCGCGCCTACCTGGTGGCGGAGGCGACGCGTGGACAGATCGGCGAGGACGGCCTGACCGTTCCCAACATCTCGGGCATCACCGTGAAATACGATCAGACCAGCATTCCCACCGATTCCGAGGGACGGGGCGGCGATCTCGACGAGCCGATGGACGTGCTGCAGATCGTCATCAACGGCGAGGACCCCAAGGCCATTCAGAACTTCGCCTTCACCGTGGCGCCCCTGCACTACTATTCGCCCATTGCCGACGAGTTCTCCATCGAGAACAACAACTTCGGCGTGTCCTGGTCGGACAACGAGTTCATGGATCGGGTCCGCGCCCTTCAGGTGCCCCTCGGCGCAGGTCCCTACCGCGCCACGCGCGACGGCGGCTCCTCGCCTACGGAGGTCGCGGATCAGACGTTGCCCAAGAGCCAGTTCTACAGCAACAACATCGTCTACTTCGAGCGTAACGAGAACTTCCTTCTGGATCCGCCCAAGATCAAATACCTGCGCTATCAGGTCATCTCGCAGTCCCTGCTCTATGAATCCGTCAATTCGGGCACGGTGCATTACGGCTCGCCCACGGCGACCAGCGAGACGATGGGCAGACTCAACGGGCAGGATTCGGATACGCTCGACTATGTGCTGACGGATACCCTCGGCTACGGCTATATCGGCATCAACGCCTCGTTCGTCGACGATATCTACATCCGCAAGGCGATCATGTCGGCGCTCAATCCCGAGCTGATCTACGACTATTACGGCGGCACGCAGCTCGCCTCCGTGCTCTATCGTCCCATGTCGTCCACGCTGGTGGATTACTACCCCCGTGAGGCAACGGCGTACTATCCCTTCAATATCGAGGACCCTGAAAATCAGGAGCAGGTGAACTATCAGAAACAGCTGATCCTCGCCTATGTGCACGCCTCGCCGGTCGGTTGGGAAGATACCAATGGCGACAGCATATTGGACGACGGCGGGCGCAACTCCCTCTCCTTCACCTTCACGGTCGCGGGCGACACCACCGACCACCCCGCCTATCAGACGATGACCTACGCGCGCGATCTGCTCAACGATATCGGCTTTGATGTGGAGGTCGTTACGGACTCCACCGCGCTCTCCAAGCTGGCAAGCGGCCAGCTCGAGGTTTGGGCGGCGGCGTGGAGCACCTCCTCCGACCCCGATATGTATCAGGTCTACCACAAGGATTCCACGGCAACGAGTATCCTCAACTGGGGATTCCCGACCATCGACCGCAGCACGGACAGCAATCGTGCACGGGAGCGGCTCCTGCTCGACGAGCTTGCCCTGCGCATCGAAGAGGGCAGAGAGACGACGGACGTTGCCGCGCGCAGAGGGTTCTACTCCGAATCGCGCCGCCCGTCGCCCGTGCAGCTCTACTCCGTAGAGGAGGACGAGAACGGCGATCTGGAGGTTGTGGAAAACTTTGATAATTTCCAGAGTGCGATCTCCGATCTGTGCGCGCTCGACCTCGTCATGGAGCTTGCGGTCGAATTCCCGCTCTATCAGAGGAGAACGCTCTATGTGTTCCAGCGCGACCTGTTCGACGAAGAGACGCTTGCCCTGTTCGACGAATCCACGGCATTCCAGAGCCCGCTTTCCGAAATTTGGGAAATCGGCTACGCGCAGTAACGCACCCGTTTTTACGGAGAGAATATCATGGTAAAATACATTGTCAAGCGCGTGCTGTATTCGGCGCTCATCCTCGTCATCGTGTCCATGCTGCTCTATCTGCTCATCCGTCTGCTGCCCATGGACTACGTGGAGAACAAGTTCATATCGCAGTCCATCCAGGGCACGATCAGCGAGGAAGAACTCTACCGCATCCGCGCCCTGTACGGCCTGGAGGACGGCTCCTTTCCGGGCATCTGCCGCGGCTACTGGAACTGGCTCACCGCGCTCTTTCAGGGCGATATGGGCACGTCTTTCCTGTATAACCGCCCCGTGACGGAGGTCATCTCCGAGCACATGTGGGTGTCCTTCGGCATCGCGCTCGCGGCGTTCGTGCTGCAGTACGTCATCGCCATCCCGCTCGGCATCAAGGCGGCGACCCATCAGTACGGCGCCGTGGACTACACCACCACGGTGCTCGCAATGATCGGCATCTCCTTCCCGTCCTTCTTCATCGCGATCCTCCTCATCAAGGTGTTTGCGGTCGATCTGGGCTGGTTCCCCGTGAACGGGCTGGTGGATGTGACCATTGACTTTTCGGGCAACCCGTGGGGGCAGTTTGCCAACATGCTCTGGCACATCGTGCTGCCCATGATCGCCATCACCATCGTGTCCATCGGCGGCCTCATGCGCCACACGCGCACCAACACGCTGGAAGTGCTCAACCAGGACTATATCCGTACGGCGCGCGCCAAGGGTCTCTCCGAGCATACCGTCATCTACAAGCACGTGTTCCGCAACACCATGGTGCCCATCGTCACTATGATGGCGGGCGTCATTCCCAGCCTGTTCGGCGGCATGATGATCCTGGAGCAGGTGTTCGCGTTGCCCGGCATCGGACAGATCGCCTACAATGCCCTGCGCCAGGGCGATATTCCCTTCATCATGGGCTATAACATGTTCATTGCGCTGCTGACGGTCATCGGCACCCTGCTCTCCGATATTACCTACATGCTCGTCGATCCGCGCATCAAGATCACCAAATAGGAGGAAGAGCAGTGGAAGAGATCACGCAAGAAATCATCTCCGAACGCGCTCCCGATGCGCCCGGGCTGCCCGAAAACGATCCCGAAACGCCCGAGGAGGCGCACGAATCCATTGCGGACAGAACGCGCATCATCTCGCCCGCGCGGCTCGTGCTCAAGCGGTTTTTCCGCTCCAAGCTCTCCGTCGTCGGCCTGTGCTTGTTCCTGTTCCTGCTCATCTTCTCCTTCCTCGGCCCGCTCTTCGTGCCGTGGGGGGAGGCGGAAGTGGACCGCTCGGGCGGCGCCACGGTGCTCAACATCATGCAGGTCGAAACCACGGTGGGCGGCGAAGAATTCTCCGTCTACCTCGTGGAGGAGTACACGCCGCAGACCAACATTCACGCCGATGCCTTTACCTACAGCCATGAAGGGGAAAATTCCCGCCTGCATGTTCTGGGCACCGACGAATACGGGCGCGACATCTTTGTGCGCCTCATGTACGGCGGGCGGCTGTCGCTGCTCTTAAGCTTTCTGGTCGTCATCATCTATACCATCATCGGCGTCATTTTAGGCGGGCTTGCCGGCTATTTCGGCAAGTGGGTGGACATGGTCATCATGCGTATCGTGGATATTCTGAACTGTATCCCGAGCCTGCCCATCCTGCTCATCTTAGGCGCCATATACGACGGCATCGAGGGCGATCTGAACCTGCGAATATACTTCATGCTCGCTATCCTCGCGCTGCTGAGCTGGACGGGCGTCGCGCGCCTCGTGCGCGGACAAATCCTGTTCCTGAGGGAGCAGGAGTATATCGTCGCGGCGGAGGCGCTGGGCATGAGTCCCGCGCGCAAGATCTTCCATCACCTGATCCCCAACGTCATGCCGCAGCTCATCGTCTCCATGACGCTGGGCCTCGGCTCCATCATCCTTTACGAGGCAACGCTGAGCTTCTTGGGGCTGGGCGTCTCGCCCGATATGGCGTCGTGGGGGCAGATGGTGCAGCGCGCCACGCAAAATACCGATATTCTCAGTTACTATGCCATGGACTGGCTGCCGGCCGGTATCATGATCATTCTCGCCGTGCTGTCCTTCAACTTTATCGGTGACGGCCTGAGGGATGCGCTCGATCCAAAGATGAAGAGGTAGACTATGGCACAAGGAGAGAAGAAAAAATTTACGGTGCGCGTGAAGGAGTGGTACGACCACGTCACGCATAAGAACGATCCGCACTACATCTCCGGCAAGGAGGCGCGCCGCATCGCGCGCGAGAACTTCAGGATCACGCGCGATTACGAAAAGAAAAAGCGCCGCCACGTCGAGGAATCGGAGTACCTCACGCAGATGAAGAACCCCGACAATATCCTCGAGATCGACGACCTGCACACCTATTTCTTCACGGATGCGGGCGTCGCCAAGTCGGTGGACGGCGTGTCCTTCGAAGTGCCAAAGAGTTCGGTCGTGGGCGTCGTCGGCGAATCGGGCTGCGGCAAGTCGGTCACGTCGCTCTCCGTCATGCAGCTCGTGCAGGCGCCGCAGGGGCAGATCGTGGGCGGTTCCATCCGCTTTGCCTCGCAGGACTATCGCCGCGGCGAGGACGGCAAGCCCATTCCCGTCTGGGAGTACGAAGAGGCGGGCGCGCAGGCGCACGCAACGCAGCCGCTGCTCGATAAAAAGGGCGCCCCCGTGCTCGACAAGCGTACGGGCACGCCGCTCGTGCGCCTCGGCGAGACGTTCACCGTTTCCGAAGGGGAGAAGGTCATCCGCGTGGAGCCCGCCACGGACAAGAAGGGCAGGCCGCTCTTCGATAAGGGCGGCAAGGAGCAGCTCTACCGCCTCGTGCAGGCGAAGGACGGCAACGGTTTCCCCGCCTTCGAGACGGTGGATAAGGTGTACGACATCGCCAAGATGCCCTCGGGCGAGATGCAGCGCATCCGCGGCAAGGAGATCTCCATGATCTTCCAGGAGCCGATGACCAGCCTCAACCCGCTCTTCACCATCGGCAACCAGCTCGACGAAGTCGTGCTGCTGCACACGCCGGGCGCGGACAAGGAACTCGCGAAAAACCGCTCCATCGAGATGCTCAAGCTCGTCGGCATCGCCATGCCCGAGAATGTCTACAAGTGCTACCCGCACGAACTTTCGGGCGGTATGCGCCAGCGCGTCATGATCGCCATGGCGCTCGCGTGCAACCCAAAGCTCATCATTGCGGACGAGCCGACTACCGCGCTCGACGTCACCATTCAGGCGCAGGTGCTCGATCTGCTTAAGGAGATCAAGGATAAGATCAACGGTTCCATCATGCTCATCACGCACGATCTGGGCGTCATCGCGGGGATGGCGGACTACGTCGTCGTCATGTATGCGGGGCGCATCATCGAAAAGGGCACGGTGGAGGATATCTTCGACCGCCCCATGCACCCCTATACCATCGGCCTGCAGAAGAGCAAGCCCGTCATCAACAGGGACGTCGATACCCTGTACAGTATCCACGGGCAGGTGCCCAATCCCATCGACATGCCCGATTACTGCTATTTCAAAGACCGCTGCGATGACTGCATCGCGCAGTGCGACGGCGACTATCCGCCCCTCGTGCAGGTTTCGCCCACGCACTTCGTCGCATGCTACCGCGCACAGAAGAAGGAGGGGCAGGAATGAGCGAACAGACAGCCGGACCCGCGCAGGAGTTCGTCCACAACCCCGAAAATATCCTCGAGGTCAGGGATCTGAAAAAGTACTTCCTCATCCGCAAGGAATGGAAGATCGTCAAGGAATGCGTCCCGCTCGAGCCGGAGGAGGGGGAGGCGCCGCCCACGGACGGCAACGGCAATCCCCTCATGCGCACCAGGCGCAAGCTCGAATACACCAAGACGTTCACCAAGGCGGTGGACGGCGTGTCTTTCGACGTGCCCTACGGCAAGACGTTGGGCATCGTCGGCGAATCGGGCTGCGGCAAGTCCACGATGGGCAGGAGCATCCTGCGCCTGCACGAGATCACCGCGGGCAAGGTGTATTTCGAGGGCGAGGACATCACCGCGGTCAAGGGCAGGGAGATGCGCTCGCTGCGTCCCAAGATGCAGATCGTCTTTCAGGACCCTTACTCCAGCCTGCCGCCCCGCATGCCCGTCGGCGAGATCATCGGCGAGGCGGTCAAGGTGCACAAGATCGTGCCCCGCTCCGAGTACCGCGATTACGTCATCTCCATCATGCGCAAGTGCGGCCTGCAGGACTTCTATTTCGACCGCTACCCGCATGAATTCTCGGGCGGCCAGCGGCAGCGTATCTGCATCGCGCGCGCCCTTGCGCTCAATCCCAAGTTCGTCGTCTGCGACGAGCCTGTTTCGGCGCTCGATGTGTCCATTCAGGCGCAGATCGTCAACCTTCTCAAGGAGTTGCAGGAGACGCTCAATCTGACCTATCTGTTCATTTCGCACGACCTCTCCGTCGTGCAGCACATCTCGGACAGGGTGGGCGTCATGTATCTCGGGAACTTTGTGGAGATGGGGGACAAGAAGGATATCTTCTCCAACCCCATGCACCCCTATACGCAGGCGCTCTTCTCCGCAGTCCCCGTTCCCGACCCGCACTATCAGATCAAGCGCATCATTCTGCAGGGCGATATTCCCAGCCCCGCAAATCCGCCCAAGGGCTGCAAGTTCCACACGCGCTGCTCGCGCTGCATGGATATCTGCCGCGAGGTCGCGCCCAGGTTCATCGACTACGGCAACGGGCACTACTGCGCCTGCCACCTGTATTCGCAGGAGACTCCGGATGAAACGCAAAAATAAGCCGCTGCCCGCATGGGATGACGGCAGAACGGTTGCCAACATGAATGTGGAGGGCATGCCGTGGTACCGTCCCGACAGCGGGAAGGAAGTCAAGGAAGAGGATAAACCGACGCGCAAGGAACGGCGGGCGCTCATCCGCGCGGGGTATCTCGCATATCTGCCGCGCTTTCTCGCCATGCTGTTCGGGTTCGGGATCACCATCCTGCTCCTCTGGCTCTGGCTGAACGGCTGGCAAATTTAACATTATCAAAAAATCCCCGCTTTGGTAAAAGCGGGGATTTTTTGATGTGTAAGGGGTACGAGGCGCGCCCCCGTATTTGTGTATAGAAGGGCGGCGCGGCGGCGTTTTTACGGTGCCCCGGCGTTCCTGCGTACGGCAGACAAACGGGCGTGACTTCCTGTTATTTCTCGAAAATTTGCCGCGGAGGCGGAAAGCGGAACAAGGCGCTCGGGCGGAACATATACTATATATAGTGACGCGCGCGAGGATGCGGAACAAGTGCGCGTGATTTTCGCAAAAAGTACAAAAAAAGTCGCAAAATTCCGCGAAAAATGCTTGACGAAAAAGAGCATCCGTGCTAATATATGTAAGCTGTCTCTTGGGACGGCTTGCTTTTTCAGCCGAAAAAGCCTCTGCTGAAGCAGAGAACCTGCAGATTGACAACTGAATAGCGAAGTAAAGTACGAAAGGCAAGAAAGAAGATCTAGAAAGAAAGGTTAATGCAA
>CALVLT010000025.1 GCA_944340905.1 uncultured Clostridia bacterium | reverse complement strand
AGCCCTTCCCGGGGCCGGGGCTTGCCATCCGCATCATGGGCGAGGTGACGCGCGAAAAGCTGCAAACGCTGCGCGATGCCGACTATATCTTCCGCGAGGAAGTGGCAAAGGCGGGGCTTGCGCGTTCGATCTGGCAGTACTTCGCCGTCATCACCAACTCCAGGACGGTGGGCGTGCAGGGGGATTTCCGCACCTACGAGAACGTCATCGCGCTGCGCGCCGTCACCAGTGTGGACGCCATGACGGCGGACTGGGCGCGCATTCCCTACGACGTTCTGGAAAAGGTCTCCAACCGCATCACCAACGAGGTGCCGCACGCCAACCGCATCGTGTACGACATCACCTCCAAACCGCCGGCAACCATCGAGTGGGAGTGAGCGCGGCCTTTTGATTTGCTGATAGCATCCATAAATTATTGTGATAGTGCAAATATCAGACAAAGGGTTGACAAAGGGCGGCGGGGGCGCTATAATCATAGCGTAAACTGAAGGGCAACAAAGGCGTTGCGGCAGAAATTTCCGAAAGGAAGGACTGCGCACCGCCTTTTTTCTTGAAATACGAGGAAAAAACAAGCTTTTTCGGTTTATTGATTTTCTGACCATACATGCTTTCTCATAAAGGGGCGCCTTCCGCCGTTCGCGGCGGAGGCGCTTCTTGTTGCTTAAAATATAATTTATAATTATACACAATATTCAAAATCGTGAAGGCCCGAACACCTTCATTTGTTTGACGCACCCGCCCTTCCTTTCTATAATGAAAGGACACAAACGTCGTTCTACGTTATGAGGAGCATGGTATGTTGAAGGAAGGACAGTTCAGAAACCCCTCTGGCTGTGCCGTCGCGGGCGTCATCGACCGCAGCGGCGGCAAGATGAGCGGGCAGGGCATGATCGATGCGATCGCCGTCATGCACGACCGTTCCAACGGCCTGGGCGGCGGCTTTGCAGGCTACGGCATTTATCCGCATTACAGTGAATTTTATGCATTTCATCTGTTTTACGACGGAAAGAGCGCGCAGACGGAGGCGGAGACGTTCATCACGCGGCACTTCGAGATCGTCTACTCCTCCGAGATCCAGACGCGCAAAATCCCCACCGTCACGGACGAACCGCTCATCTTCCGCTATTTTCTCGCGCCGCTGCCGCAGAAACTCTCGCGCAGCCACCTCGACGAGCGCGAATATGTGGCGCGCTGCGTCAACCGCATCAACGCCCGCATCGACGGCGCATACGTCTTTTCCAGCGGCAAGAACATGGGCATCTTCAAGGGGGTGGGCTATCCCGAGGACATCGGCAGGTTCTACCGCCTCGAGGAGTACGAGGGGTACGCCTGGACGTGCCACGGGCGCTATCCCACGAACACGCCAGGCTGGTGGGGCGGCGCGCACCCCTTCGGACTGCTCGACTTCTCCGTCGTTCACAACGGCGAAATTTCCTCCTACGACGCCAACCGCCGCTACATAGAAATGTTCGGCTACAAGTGCACGCTGCACACGGATACCGAGGTCATCACCTACATCATCGACTATCTCGTGCGCAGGCGGGGGCTGACGCTCGAGGAGGCGGCGCACGTCATCGCCGCGTCCTTCTGGAGCACCATCTCGGGCAAGGAACCCGCCGCAAGGGAGCAGGAGACGCTGCTGCGGCGCATGTTTCCCTCCCTGCTCGTGACGGGGCCGTTCTCGGTCATCCTCGGCTACACGGGCGGGCTGATGGTCATCGGCGACAGGCTCAAACTGCGTTCCGCGGTCTGCGCGCAGAAGGGGGACGTCGCCTATATCGCCAGCGAGGAGAGCGCCATCCGGCGCATCGAACCCGACCTCGACCGTGTCTGGTCGCCCGCGGGGGGAGAGCTGGTCATCTTTGAACTCTACGACAGGGGAGGGCTTGCGCAATGAACATGTATATCCCTCCCGAATATGAGGTCGTGCGCGATACGGAGCGCTGTATCGCCTGCCGCGTGTGCGAACGGCAGTGCGCCAACGAGGTGCATTCCTTCGATGCCGACACGGGGAAGATGACGGCGGACGGCGCAAAGTGCGTCAACTGCCACCGCTGCGTGTGCCTGTGTCCCACGCACGCATTAAAGATCGTCAAGTCGGACGATACCTACAAGCTCAACGCCAACTGGGACAACCAGACGATCAACGAAATTTACAAGCAGGCGAACTCGGGCGGCATTCTGCTCTCGTCGATGGGCAATCCCAAGCCCTATCCCATCTTCTGGGATAAGCTGCTCGTCAACGCCTCGCAGGTCACCAACCCGCCCATCGACCCGCTGCGCGAGCCGATGGAGACCCGCCTCTGGCTGGGCAAGCGCGCCGCCTCCATTGAGCGCGATGAAAAGGGCAGGCTGAAGAACACGCTCGCGCCCCAGCTTAAGTTGGAAGTGCCCGTCATGTTCTCCGCCATGAGCTACGGCTCCATCAGCTACAACGCGCACGAGGCGCTCGCGCGGGCGGCGCAGGAGCTGGGCACCTACTACAACACGGGCGAGGGCGGCCTGCACAGGGACTTTTACAAGTACGGCAAGAACACCATCGTGCAGGTGGCGAGCGGTCGGTTCGGCGTGTTCAAGGACTACCTCGAGGGCGCCGCCGCCATCGAGATCAAGATGGGGCAGGGCGCCAAGCCGGGCATCGGCGGACACCTGCCCGGGGCGAAGATCTCGGAGGATGTCTCGCAGACGCGCATGATCCCGCAGGGGGCGGACGCCATCTCCCCCGCGCCCCATCACGACATCTACTCCATCGAGGATCTGCGCCAGCTCGTCATGTCCCTGAAGGAGGCGACCAACTACGAAAAGCCCGTCATCGTCAAGGTGGCGGCGGTGCACAACGCGCCGGCGATCGCCAGCGGCATCGCGCGCAGCGGGGCGGACATCATCGCCATCGACGGGTTCCGCGGCGGAACGGGCGCGGCGCCTACGCGCATCCGCGACAACGTGGGCATTCCCATCGAGCTTGCGCTCGCACAGATCGATCAGCGCCTGCGCGAGGAGGGCATCCGCGACGAGGTCTCCCTCGTGGTGGGCGGGTCCATCCGTTCCTCGGCGGACGTCGTCAAGGCCATCGCGCTGGGCGCGGACGCCTGCTATATCGGCACGGCGGCGCTGCTTGCGCTCGGCTGTCACCTCTGCCGCAGCTGCCATGCGGGCAAGTGCAATTGGGGCATCGCCACGCAGCAGCCCGACCTCGTCAAGCGGCTCAATCCCGACATCGGCTACAAGCGGCTCGTCAACCTCGTCGGCGCGTGGAAACACGAGATCCAGGAGATGATGGGCGGCATGGGCATCAACTCCATCGAGGCGCTCAGGGGCAACCGTCTCATGCTGCGCGGCGTGGGGCTGACGGAACGCGAGCTGGAGCTGCTCGGCGTGCGCTACGCGGGCGAGAATATGTGAGGTGGACCATGAAACGCATCTACGTCAATGAAAAATGGTGCCTCGGCTGCCATCTCTGCGAATATGAATGCGCCTTTGCCGCCACGGGACTTTCCGACATGGCGAAGGCGCTCAAGGGCAAGACCATTCACCCCAGGATCACGGTGGAGGACGGCGGCGACGTGCACTTTGCCGTCAACTGCCGCCACTGCCGCGACGCCGTGGGGGACTGTACGGAGAGTTTTGATTTGACGTCGGGCACGCGCAGGGTGCTCGCGCTGCTGCCCAACGCCTATGCGCAGGGCTTTTGCGCGGGCGTCAACATGGCGGGCGGCGACGCGCGCTTTGACGCTGCCATGCCCCTCAACGCCATCGACTTTTTCGGCTCCCATATCCTCACGGCGGGCAGCTATGCGGGGGAGGGCTTTGCCGAATGCGAGGGGGAGCGCTACCGCAAGTTCTTTGTGGAGGACGGCGTGCTCAAGGGATTCATCCTCGTCAATGCGCCCGAACGGGCGGGCATCTACACGGCGCTCGTCCGCAACCGCACGCCCCTTTCGCAGGTGGACTGCGAACAACTGAAGGCGGGGCCGGCGCTTGCGGCATTCCCGCAGGAGGCGCGGGCGGCGATGCTCGCGCGGGAGGTGTAACATGTATATCGACGCATACGGAATGGAGAGCAGGGCGCTCAACGACGCTGTGCGCGCCTGCGGCGAGCACAGCATCACCATCGCGCACTGCATCGGGCAGCGCTATCTGGGCACCGCCCTTTCGGATAAGGCGCTGAGCATCGAGGGCACGCCCGGGAACGCCCTCGGCGCCTACCTCAACGGCGGCAGCATCCGCGTGCACGGCAACGTGCAGGAGGCGACGGGTGACACGATGAACAGCGGCGAGATCGCCGTGTTCGGCAGCGCGGGCGACGCCACGGGCTACGCCATGCGCGGCGGCAAAATTTTTGTGGAAGGAGACGTGGGGTACCGCTGCGGCATCCATATCAAGGCTTACCGCGAGAACAAGCCCGCCATCGTCATCGGCGGCAGAACGGGCAGCTTTCTGGGCGAATATCAGGCGGGCGGCACCATCATCGTGCTCGGACTGCATACGGACGGGCTGCCCATCGTGGGGAACTTCTGCGGTACGGGCATGCACGGCGGCGAGATGTACCTGCGCACCGCACAGGTGCCCGCGCGCCTGCCCGTACAGGTGCGTGCGGAGCGGGTGGCCGCCCTTCCGGAGGACGCCGCCGCGCTCGTGCGCGAATGGTGCGCCTTGTTCGGACGGGAGGAGGGGGAGCTGCTCCGCTGTGCCTATCTGCGCCTGACGCCGGACAGCAGCAATCCCTATCATCAGATGTATGTCGGCAACTGACATGAAGGAAGAGGATGTGATGCGCCGCCTCCGCGAACTGGAGGGTGAAAACGAGCGGCTGCGCGCCGCGCTCGACACCGCAAAGCTCGTCGGCCGCGCCAAGTGCGCGCTGGTGCTGCATGCGGGCATGTCCGAGGAGACGGCGCACCGCTATATCGAAAAGCGGGCGATGGACAGGCGCGTCTCCAATCGGGAGATCGCGCTCGAAATTCTCGATATGTACGGACCGTAGGGATATTCCGCGGCCGCCCGCAAGGAGGAACAGGCAATGTGTTCGGTGTTTTGCTGTACGGGAAGGAACGTGCAAAAAGAGGCCATGGAGCGCTGTTTTTACAGAACGCTCTCGCGCGGGCCGGATATGACGTCGCTTGAAGAGACGCCGGACGGCTATATGGGCTTTCACCGCCTCGCGATCATGGGGCTGAGCGCGGCGGGCATGCAGCCCTTCCGTCTGGGCAAAAACATGCTCGTGTGCAACGGCGAGATCTACGGGTTCCGCCCGCTCAGGCGCATGCTCGAGGAAAAGGGGTACGCCTTTTGCTCGCAGAGCGACTGCGAGATCCTGCTCCCTCTCTATGCCGAATACGGGCTTGATATGTTTTCGATGCTCGATGCGGAGTTCGCGCTCGTCCTCTATGATGCGCGCGAGGGGGAGTATATTGCGGCGCGCGATCCCATCGGCATCCGCCCGCTCTACTACGGCTATCTTGCGGACGGCGCCATCGTGTTCGCCAGCGAAGCAAAGAACCTGGTCGGGCTGGTCAAGGGGCGCATTTCTCCCTTTCCGCCAGGGACGTATTACTGCAAAGGGGAATTCCATACTTACTGCGACATTGCCGCCGCCGAAGAGTACGTGTGCGGCGACCTGGATACGGTGTGCGCCGCCATCCGCGAAAAGCTCATCGCGGGCATCAAAAAGCGGCTGGACAGCGATGCGCCCCTTGGCTTTCTGCTCTCGGGCGGGCTGGACAGTTCCCTCGTCTGCGCGGTGGGCGCACGGCTTTTGAAAAAGCCCATCCGCACCTTTGCCATCGGCATGCGCGAGGACGCCATCGATTTAAAATACGCGCGCGAAGTCGCAGCTTATATCGGTTCGGAGCACCATGAAATTTACATGACGCGCGAGGAGGTGATCGGCGCGCTCGGGGAAGTCATCGCCGCGCTCGGCACCTACGACATCACGACCATCCGCGCGTCCATGGGCATGTATCTGCTCTGCCGCGCCATCCACCGCACCACGGACATCCGCGTGCTGCTGACGGGGGAGATCTCCGACGAGCTGTTCGGCTACAAATATACCGACTTCGCACCCTCTGCCGCAGCGTTTCAGCAGGAGGCGCAAAAGCGCGTGCGCGAGCTGCATATGTACGACGTTCTGCGCGCGGACCGCTGTATCAGCGTCCATTCGATGGAGGCGCGCGTGCCCTTCGGCGATCTCGATTTCGTCAGGTACGTCATGCGCATCGACCCCGAAATGAAGCTCAACCGCTACGGCAAGGGCAAGTACCTTCTGCGCCGTGCCTTCGCACAGGGGGACTGGCTGCCGCAGGACATTCTCATGCGCGAGAAGGCGGCGTTTTCGGATGCGGTGGGTCACTCCATGGTGGACGATCTGAAGGCGTATGCGGAGGGCGTTTACGGCGACGACTGGCAGGAGAGGGCGCGCAGGTACGCCTATCACGCGCAGCCCTTCACCAAGGAGAGTCTCCTGTACCGCGAAATTTTTGAACGCTATTATCCCGGGCAGGCAGAGATGGTCGCGGATTTCTGGATGCCCAACCGCAGGTGGAAGGGGTGCGACGTAGACGATCCGAGCGCGCGCGTTCTCTCCAACTACGGCGACAGCGGAAAATGACTCCCGGGAAATGACAGAAACAGCACGCCCTGCGCGGCGCCGTACAATGCCGCGCAGGGCATTTTGTAAATTTATGAAAAAATTTCATTTTGGGTCTTGACGAAAGGCGGTCTTGTGAGTATAATATTTCATGGATTCCAAGCGGGCGCAGGCCCGTCAGTATTTCAAAGGAGAAATTTGTATGGCAAGATTCACGTTACCCAGAGACCTGTATCACGGCAAGGGCGCGATGGAAGCGCTCAAGTCCTTCCAGGGCAAGAAGGCGATGATCTGCGTCGGCGGCGGCTCGATGAAGAAATTCGGCTTTCTGGACAAGGCGGTTTCCTATCTGCAGGAAGCGGGCATGGAGGTCAAACTCTTTGAGGGCATCGAACCCGATCCCTCCGTCGAGACGGTCATGAAGGGCGCGCAGGCAATGCTCGAGTTCGAGCCCGACTGGATTGTCGCAATGGGCGGCGGCTCTCCCATCGACGCCGCAAAAGCGATGTGGATCAAGTATGAGTATCCCGACATCACGTTCGAGGAAATGTGCAAGGTGTTCGGCATCCCGCAGCTGCGCCATAAGGCGAAGTTCTGCGCCATCTCCTCCACGAGCGGCACTGCCACCGAAGTCACCGCGTTCTCCATCATCACCGACTACGCAAAGGGCATCAAATATCCCATCGCTGACTTCGAGATCACGCCCGATGTCGCCATCGTCGATCCCGAACTTGCCGAGACGATGCCCAAGAAGCTCGTCGCACACACGGGTATGGACGCGATGACGCACGCCATCGAGGCGTATGTCTCCACGGCAAACTGCAACTATACCGATCCGCTCGCCATCCATGCGATCGAGATGATCCAGAAAGACCTCGTCGCCTCCTACAACGGCGACATGGCGGCGCGCGACGCGATGCATGACGCGCAGTGCCTTGCGGGCATGGCGTTCTCCAACGCGCTGCTGGGCATCGTCCACTCGATGGCGCACAAGACGGGCGCTGCGTTCGCCGACTACGGCGCACACATCATCCACGGCGCGGCAAACGCCATGTACCTGCCCAAGGTCATCGCCTTCAATGCAAAGAACCTGACGGCGCGCAGGCGCTACGGCGTCATTGCCGACTACATGGGCATCTGCAACAAGAGCGCCAGCGATTCCGAGAAGGTGCGCGCGCTTATCGCATACCTCAGAAAGATGAACGACGACCTCAACATCCCGCACTGCATCAAGAACTACGGCGCGGACAGCTATCCCTGCGAGCAGGGCTTTGTTCCCGAGAACGTATTCCTCGAGAGACTGCATGACATCGCGGTCAACGCCATCGGCGATGCCTGCACGGGTTCCAACCCCCGCAAGCCCACCGTCGAGGAGATGGAAAAGCTGCTCAAGTGCTGCTACTACGATACCGAAGTGGATTTCTGAGAAGAAAACGACAGGGGAGGCCTCCGCGCGGAGGTCTCCTTTTTTATGCCTCGTAGTCATGTCTGCCGATAATCAAAAAGTATTGGACAAGCGCGCACGTTCATGATATAATATGCCCCGGAAAGCAAAGTGAGGAACCTATGAAGATACTGCAAAACGAGCGGTTCGACGCCGAGCGGGCGCTGTACGGCTCCCGCGGGCTGACGCTCGGACACTGCCGCTTTGAAGGGGAGGAGGACGGCGAGTCCGCCCTCAAGGAGAGCAGCGAAATCTGCGCGCGGGACTGCTTTTTTGACCTCAGATACCCCTTATGGCACGTGCGCGGGGCACGGCTTGAGCACTGTGAAATGACGCAGAACTGCCGCGCGGCGCTCTGGTACGACAGCGATGTGGAGATCGCGGGCTGCACGATGAACGGCATCAAGGCGGTGCGCGAATGCCATGGCGTGCGCATTTCCGATACCGGCATCTCCTCTCCCGAATTCGGCTGGAAGAGCAGCGGCATTTTTTTGAAGAACTGCTCGCTCGTTTCGGAATATGCCTTTCTGGAGAGCAGGGACATCTCGATCGAGGGGCTGCACTTCGACGGGAAGTACTCCTTTCAGTACGTGCGCAACATGACCATCGCGCACTCCGAACTGCACACGAAGGACGCCTTCTGGCACGCGAAGAACGTGACGGTGACGGACAGCCTGGTGGACGGGGAATACCTCGGCTGGTATTCGGAGGGGCTGACGTTCGTGCGCTGCCACATCAGGGGCACGCAGCCGCTGTGCTACTGTAAAAAGCTGCGCCTCATCGACTGCACCATGGAGAACTGCGACCTCTCGTTTGAATACAGCGACGTGCAGGCGGATGTGCACGGCGCGATCGTCTCCGTCAAAAACCCGCGTAAGGGGCGCATCGCCGCCGACAGCATCGGCGAGGTCATTCAAACTTCGGACAGCATATACCCCGTCCGCGCGACAATCGTACAGCGAAAGGGATAAATATGCCTCCCGCGCGGCAGCCGCCGCGGGGGGGACGGATGTGTTCAGGCGGCCACAGAAACGGCGCGGGGCTTTTCCCAACGGAAAAGCCCCGCGCTTTTTTGCGTCCTTTTTATCACAAACGGTCTCTTAAAACAGCCAATAGGGACACTATTTGCGCATTTCCTGCAAAATATATTTACAAATATAGCATATGAAAATATACTTGGGTTGCGATTTACGCAAGACTACGTACAAAAAGGATCGGAAACATGTTGTTTACGGAAACCAACGGCAGCCGCGAAGCGTATGCCAAGGACCCTGCGGTCATCAGGTGGCAGAACAGGTACTTTCTCTACTTTTCCTCCTACTATGCGGACGGGGGAAGGGAGCGGCTGGGCATCGGCATCGCCGTATCGGAGGACATGGAGCACTGGACGAGTGTGGGGCACATCCCCTACACACAGCCCTGTGAGGAAAACGGCACCGGCGCGCCCGCCGCGATCGTGCTCGGCGGAAAGATCCATCTCTTCTATCAGAGCTACGGCAATCAAGCGCGCGACGCCATCTGCCACGCGACCTCGGCGGACGGCATTCATTTTGAAAAGGACGCCACCAATCCGGTGTTCCGTCCCTCGCAGGACTGGTGCGTCGGGCGCGCCATCGATGCGGACGTCGTGCCCTTCGGGGGAAAGCTGCTGCTGTACTTTGCAACGCGCGATCACGCCATGCAGGTGCAGAAAATCGGCGTGGCGGCCGCCGACCTGAACGGCGGCTTTTCGCGCGGGGAGTGGACGCAGCTTGCGGCGCGCCCCGTGCTCACGCCCGAATATGCCTGGGAGGGCAAGTGCATCGAGGCGCCCGCCGCACTCGAGCAGGACGGAAAGATCTATCTCTTCTACGGGGGCGCCTACAACTGTTCCCCTCAGCAGATCGGCGTAGCCGTCTCAAGGGACGGCGTGGACTTTACCAAGCTCTTTGCGCACCCCTTCATCGCGGCGGGCAAGCCGGGCGAATGGAACAGCAGCGAATCGGGACATCCTTATGTATACAGGGATGACGACGGCAAGGTCTGGCTGTTCTATCAGGGTTCGCCCGATATGGGCAAAAGTTGGTACCTCTCGCGCTGCCGCATCGGCTTTTCGCAGGGGCTGCCCGTTGTCTGCTCATGAGCGCGGGCGCAGATCGTCCGCACCCGCAAAGGGGTCTTTCTCCTGCAGGCGGATGCATTCGGAGGGCGTCTGCCCGAAACGCAGTTTGAATTGGCGGGAAAAGTATTTGACGTTGGCGAAGGAGAGCCGCTCTGCCACCTCGCCCACGTTGAGGAAGGTGGTCTGAAAGAGTGCGCGCGCCGCATCGAGTTTTTTGTCGAGCGCGTAGCGGATGGGGGAAGTGCCGTACTTGGCTTTGAACAGACGCTCGGTCTGTGAGACGGAGCGATGCACCGTTCCCGCAAGCTCTTCCAGCGTGAACCGCTCGTAGATATTGTGGTCGATATAGCTGCGGATGAGGTCGGCGGGGTGAACATCGACGGCGGAGAGCGCAAAGTCGGGCGGGGCAATGCGCTGGACCAGGCGCAGGATGCAGCAGTTCAGTTCGGTATACGCCTCCTGCGAGAGCGCGCCGCCGCCCTGTTCGATGATATCGAACGCCCGCTCGAAGATCTCTCTGGCGTCGGTGTGCGCCACGATGACGCTCTCCGTCACGCCGTGTGCGCCGAGCAGGCTGTCCACCAGCGAGCCGCTCACCACCAGAAAGAGTTTTTCATACGGCTCCTTTCTGTCCGCGTAGTACACGTGCTGCTGCAGTTTGTTCAGAAAGAACAGATCGCCCGCACCCACGCAGTAGGTCTTGTCACGCGTCTCGATGTACCCCTTGCCCGAGAGGACGAATTCAAAGTTGTACCTGTCCCACACGGAACCGTCCTTGTAGGAATGGTGAATGATGTAATTGGGGTTGGGCAGCGTCCTGCCCGCCATCGCAAGGCAGAAGAAGTCGTTGGCGTAGGTGCGCTCGTCCAGGTAGATGATCTCATGTTTGCGGTTGTATCTCATGTCCCGATTATAGCACGGGCGCGGCATTTTGTCAATGCGGAAAAAAGAAGTATCTGTTGGAAAAAAGAAGGCGGAATATTCCAAAAAATGCGCAAATAGTGCACTTAAATGGTGAAATCGTGTGTTTACGGTGTCTGTGAAATATGATATACTTTGCTCGCAGACAAAACAAATGCAGACAATTCTCCCGCACTGCGGGAACATAGGAGGAAAATAAAGATGAAACGGAACCTGTATCTGCTGCTTGCCGCGCTCCTTGCGGGCACGGCGGTGCTCGGAACGCTGGGCGGCTGCGCGGGAAAAGGATCGGATCAAGGAATTGACAATGAAGGCAATGTTATCCCGTCCGATACCAAGACCATCATCAACTTCTGGGGTTGGGCGGACCGCTACGAAGAGGCGGCGTTCAACGAACTGGTCGCTGAATTCAACAAGGAGTACGAGGGCATCATTGAAGTTCGCTACACGCCCAAGTCCTCGAGCGGGTATGACGACAACTTCGTCGTCAACATGGTGGGCGGTCCGGACGTCGCATATGCCGCGGAGAACTATTTCAAGCAGTACGTCGATCAGGGCGTACTCTATGACATCTCAGAATATTACGAACAGAGTGTTGCTTATTGGGAAACTTCGGGCGGACAGAACGGGCTGGACGAGGCGGATATGCTGCCCTACACGACGGACCGCTACCGCTATGACCCCGTGACGACAACGTCGAATGCGGACGATCCGCTCTACGGCATCGCCAAAGACCTGGCACCCACGGGCATCTATTTCAACACGACCTTCTTTGAGGCGGCGGGCATCGAGATCGTTTCCGAGACGGAGCAGTCCATCGAGGAGTGGAACGCGGCGCATCCGGACGACAAGAAAAAGATCATGGCGTTCTATGAGGAGGACGGGCAGTACTACTTCAATAAATCCATCGCCATGAGCTGGCAGGAGTGCGTCGATCTCTCGCGTAAACTGATGGAGGACGGCGGCGCGGACTACGGCTTCTTCAGTGAGTGGTGGTTCAACTACGGCTGGAGCGTGGGCGGGGACTGCATCGAATATATCCCGGACGACGATGAGGCATTCACGGGGAATGCCGACGAGTTCAACGGCGGATACTATGAGTTCACGCTCGGCGATTCCACCAAGAATTATATCGTCAGGGACGATGCAGGCCCCATCACGGTCAACAATACAGTGTACGGCCCGGGCGAGATCGTTTCCTACACCGACAAGGACGATCTGACGGATGAGCAGAAGGCGAGCTGCAACGAGCTGCCCTCCCAGCGCGAGGCGTTCACCGAATTCGTGCGCCTCTCGCAGGATGCCGGCAAGGTCCTGGACAACGTGGAGGGCGTCTATGCCGACGTGAGCGATTTCTACGGCGCAGAGGCCGACGGCGACATCACGGGCTACGGCATCACGCCCAAGCCGAATGAGATGAGCGAGAACAAGAACGCTTACTTCTCCTCGGGCAAGGTGGCAATGCTCGTCTCTACGGCGTCCGTGCAGCGCCAGTTCACCGACAACATGGCGGCAGGTTCCTTCGACGTTGCGCCCATGCTCGTCTACAAGGAATATTCCGAGGACGGTACCGAAGTGCTCGTGCACGGCGAACAGGCGGCGCACAGCGGCTCCGTTGCCATCGTCATGAACGCCAATACCCGCTATCCCAACGCGAGCTGGCTGTTCATGGAATACATTGCAAGCAAGGAGGGGCAGACCATTCAGGCGCAGCAGGGCTTTGCGTGTCCCTATTACAAGTCGCTCGCCTATGACGAGGACGGCGCCTTCCTGAACAGCCAATATGCGGCGGACAACGCCATCGTCTTTGCGCAGGCGACCGCCTATGAAACGCCGGGCGACTGGTGGTACCTGCGGGACAAGGAATGGATCGACGACTGGGCGCGCGTGCTCAACACCGATGTGCGCAACGGCACGCGGACGCTGTCGTACTTCTACACCTGCCCGCAGTACCAGGCCACGCAGGAACTTCTGTACGCATACACGAGAAGATAAGGAGCGCATATGCAGGAAAGCAAAGCATTGCATCGCGCGGCGGGAGAGGACGCACATCCCACCGCCCCGCCCAAAAAGCGCCTCTCACGGCAGGCGCGCAACGAGGAGATCTGCGGCACGGTCATGGGGGCGCTGCCCGTGCTCTCCTGTCTGGTGTTCAGCGTCGTGCCCATGATCCTCGCGCTCGTCATGGCGTTCTTCGACATGCGCACGATCATTTCCTTTGACGGCGCGCAGTTCGTCTGGTTCGATAAGTTCGCGGAAGTGCTGACGGACGAGAATTTCTGGACGGCGTTCCTCAATACGGTCATCTATTCGCTCACGCTGCCCGTCTCCCTCGTGCTCGCGCTCTTCATTGCGGCGGCGCTCAACGCCACCGTCAAGGGAACGGGCATCTTCCGCGTCATCCTTTTTCTGCCCTTCATCTGCTCGTCGGTCGCCATCGTGTTCGTCTGGAAGTGGCTGTTCGACACCAACTACGGCGTGCTCAACGAGATCCTCGGCGTGCGGGTGGGGTGGCTGGATTCGGAGTGGATGTTCCGCTTTTCGCTCATCGTCATGATGGTCTGGGCGCAGACGGGCTACAAGGTCATCCTGCTCTCCGCAAGCCTGACGTCCGTCAACCAGTCGTACTACGAGGCGGCGGAGCTGGACGGCGCGAACAGGTGGCAGAAACTCATCCATATCACCGTGCCCGCCGTCAGCCCCACGCTCTTCTTCCTGCTGGTGACGGGACTCATCAGCATTCTGCAGCTGTTCAGCGAGGTGCAGGTCATGGACCCGACGGGCGGGCAGTCCATCAACTATGCGGCGCTCACCCTCGTGTTCTACATCTACCGCCAGGGATTCAACTACTTCGATATGGGCGCAGCCGCCGCCGCGTCCTGGATCCTGACCATCGTCGTGCTCTTCATCACGGTGCTCAACTTCAAAATTTCCAAGCTGTGGGTGAAGTATGATTAAGGCGGAATCGACGACGCGCGTCAATACGCGCGCAAAGATCAAGAAGTTTGCGGGGCAGGCGGCGGTCTATCTCTTCCTCGCGTTCATGGCATTTCTGGTGCTCTTTCCGTTCTACATTGCGCTCATCACCTCCTTCAAGCCGCAGGCGGAATCGCTGAGCCTGGATTTCACGTGGTGGCCGCAGCAGTTCACGTTCAACGGGTATCGCGACGTGTTCACCTATGTGGGCGGAAATACGGTGCAGATGCCGCTCGTCATCCTGGGCTTTCTCAACACCATGTGGATGTACCTGCCGCGCGCCGTCATCAGCACGGTGCTTGCGGGCATGGCGGGCTTTGCCTACGCCAAGCTGCGTTTCCGCGCAAAGAACGCGATGTTCGGCTTTCTGATGACGACGATGATGCTCCCGGGCGTCATCACGCTCGTGCCGTCCTATCTGCTCTTTTACTACTACGGCTGGCTGAGCACGCCGCTGCCCGTCATTTTGCCGGGACTTCTGGGCGGGGTGTCGAGCGTGTTCTTCCTGCGGCAATATTATGCGGGCGTGCCGTCCGACATGATGGACGCCGCCTCGGTGGACGGGCTGGGCTTTTTCGGCATCTATTTCCGCATCATGCTGCCCATCGCCATGCCCGCGTTCTGGGCGCAGTTCGTGCTTGCATTCGTCTCCGGCTACAACGAGTATCTCGGGCCGATGCTCTATCTGCGCGAGGCAACGCTCTCCACGCTGCAACTTGCATTGCAGCAGTTTGCTAGCTCGCGCCAGTATACCGACCCGGGCGCGGTGATGGCGGGAACGCTCATCGCCATCGTGCCCACCGTTGCGCTGTTCGTGTTTGCGCAGAAGTACTTCATTTCGGGCATCGTGACGTCCGGACTCAAACTCTGAGACAGGGAATTTGTGATAAGGAGGGAAATCATGAAACATAAGACAAAGCGGCTTCTTCCGCTTGCGGCGGTGGCGTGCTCGGCACTGTTTGCGCTTGCCGGCTGCGGCGGCAGTTCGTTCGAGGTGGAGCTGGGCTGGTCGGACGGGACCGTCGCCGCCGAGGGCACGACGGTCGCGCAGCGCGAATATGACGAGTCGCTCTTCTACCGCAACGACGTCACGCTCCGCCAGGTGGCGGACCCCACCGTCATCTGGGTGGAAGGGGAGGACGGCGGCACGCTCTACCTGTACGGTACGAGCAACACGCTCTCCACGCGCGCCATCGGGGTGTGGCAGTCCACGGACGGCATCCACTGGGATGCGGCGGGCGTCGCCTTCGAGCCGGACGAACATTCCTGGGGCTATGCCAGCCTCTGGGCGCCCGAGGTCGTCTACCACGAGGAGAGCGGGTTGTACTACATGACCTATTCCGCCCGCAACTCCAACACGATCGCCTCGGGCGGTCCCTATTATGCCAATACGTATATCGGACTTGCGTACTCCGAAAGCCCGCTCGGCCCCTTCGTGCAGTGGACGGGGGAGAACGCAAACGGCGATACCATCGGTCTGGGCGATCCCATCTTCGACCCCGCCAAGATCACTGCGCTCGACGGCACGCCCTGCGAAGAGGGCACATACGGGCGACTGCGCTTCCTCGATTCCTTCTATTTTGTGGACGAGGACGGCGAGATCTATCTGTATCTGACGCGCGGACAGGACCGCTATCAGATCCTCGAACAGGACGCGGAGCTTGCCGCGCAGTTCGACCATGACCAGTCGGAGATATGGGTGGTGAAGTGCACCGACTTCGCATCTCCCGACTATTCCACCGTCACCCGCCTGACGCGCGTGGGCTATGCAGGCGTGACGGGCGAGGAAACCAACGACATCGATGCCGAGCGCGCCGCGTCCGACGCGATCAACGAAGGCCCGCAGGTGGTGCGCAGAGGGGACAACTACTACCTCGTCTATTCGGTGGGCAGCACGAGTTCCAACCTGTATTCGGTGGCGCAGGCGGTCGGCACGTCGCCGATGGGGCCGTTCACCAAGTTGTCCAAGGCTGAGGGCGGACTGGTGCTCGGCGCGGAGATGAACTGGATCCAGAATGCGGGCACGGGGCACTGCTGCCTGACCGAGATCGGCGACGAACTGTTCATCTTCTACCATGAGGGCGCGGACCGCTACACCATCGACCAGAACAACCGCGCCGTTTCCTATGTGCGCGCAGGATTTTTGCAGAACGGGCAGGGGCTGGACGTGCTGGTCGCCAACGGTCCCACTTCCTATTCGCTGCAGGCGCTGCCCGAGGCGATCAGCGGCTATAAGAACATTGCGCCCGAAGCGCAGGTCGAAGTGCAGGGCATGGCGCAGGGGAGCAGCGCGGCGTACCTGACCGACGGTTTCTTTGCCTCGCACAGCTACGGCGTGATCGGGGAGACGGAGTTTTCGGCAGACGAGACGGCGCAGATCACGCTCACCTTCGGCGATTGGCGCAGTGTGCGCGCCGTCATGCTCTACAACAGCATCGACTACAACAAGACCTTCTACCAGATCGCGCGCATTTCGCTGGAGGTGCGCACGCCGGGCGGCGCACAGGGCACGGCATACGTGTCGGGCGCGGCGTTCTCTTTTGACGACGCTACCTGCTACGCCTCGCAGCAGCTCATGTTTGCGGGCAGCAACCTCGTGGTGGCGTTCGCCGAGGTCGAAGTAAGGAGCATCACGATCACATTCCGCGTGCCTACGGGCAGGGAGACTGCGGCGATCGGCGATATCTGGGTGCTCGGAAAATAAGACAAGGGGAGGAAATTGCGATGAGAAAGAAACCGGTTGCGCTTGTTCTGACGGCGTGCGCCGCGGCATGTCTGTTCGCGGGCTGCACTGTGCAGGCAACGCAGGAGGAGCTGGAGAACCTGCAGAACCCGCCCTCCATCGAGAACGGCGAATATGAAAACGGCTATCTTGCGGGATTCGCGCAGGACGAGGGCATGACGATCGACGGCGTGCTCGATGAGGACGTGTGGCAGAATAACGGCACGGCGTACACCTTCGAGCACGAGATGTCCACACAGAACAACCCCGTCTCCATGACGACGATGAGCTATCTCGGCGAACACGGGCTGTATGTGGCGTTCGACGTGGCGGACGCGGCGATCTACTATTCGGCGGACAGGCGGGCATCGGGCAACACCTCGGTGGAGCTGTACGTCGCCGCCGTCGATCGGACGGAGTGGGACGGCAACGCCTTCCGCATCAGCGTCGTGCCCACGGGCAATGACAGCTGCACCACCGAGATGCGCACCTACCGTACCCGCACGGCGGTGTATCAGGGCGCGGAGACGCTCAATGCCGAGTGGTCGCTCTGGAACAAGGCGCACATTGCGGGCTGCCATATCGAGGGGATGGGCATCAACACCAGCTCCAACGAAGGCTATGCCATCGAGCTGTTCATCCCGTGGGAGAGCCTCGGACTGGAGGAGACGCCCGACATGGTGCAGTACATGACGGCATTCTATCACTGCGAATCGGCGGCGTCCGATGCGGCGAACGTGTGGACGAAGTGCGATCCCAATGCGGGTTCGGATGCGCTCGGCAGCTGGCTGGTCGCCACCAACGACGCCATCGGTACCTATGCGCAGATGGCGGACCCCGTGCTCGTTCCCACGGATCCCTCCATGACCGTCGACGGCAGGTTCGACGAGGACGTATGGGACCTCTCGGGTGAGTTCGTCTATTCGGTGAACAGCTCGTCCTACGGCGGCGTACAGGCGACGGTGGGCACCACGGCGCATATGACGGACATGGGTCTCTACCTGGCAGTGCGCGTGCGCGACAGCGAAATTTACGCCTCGCCCTCGCGCGCCATCAACCTCAATTCAAGCATCGAACTCTGGGTGCAGACGGCGGACGCCGCGGCGGTCAATCCCGATTCCGTGCAGATGCGCGTCGATGCGCTCGGCAATATTTCCAAATACTGCGGAAGGGAGAGCAACGATTTCTACGCGCACTACTTCCGTTCGGTGGCGGCAGTCACCCTGCTGGATGCGCAGGCGCAGGACGGCGTCGTTGCAACGAACAGTGCAACGGGCTTTGACGTGGAACTCTTTATCCCCTGGACGGAACTTGGCCTTTCGGGAAAGCCCGAAAGCGTCGCCGTCTACCCGCAGTATATTCACACGGAAAATATCACCAATACGGCGCGCCCCGGCTCGAACACGGAGGACTGGTCGTTCTGGCAGCTCTCCAACCAGACCACCGCCAAGACGAACAGCCAAAACGGGTTTGCCCGCCTGACGGAGGGCGGGTATCCCTCCGACCTTGTGGCGCAGGACGTACTGTTCAACGCCTCCGACCTTGCGGCGGGTGCATACACCACGCAGATGGAGATCGTGCGCGAGTATACGGGCACCATCTCCAACAGCAGCGTGGACCTCATCCCCGCACGCGCCGTGGGCGTGACGTCACAAACGCAGGGCGCGCAGCTTGCCGCAAACGAGGACGGCACCTATACCCTCACGCTCAGCGCGGAGTTTGTCGGCTCCATCGATGAATACAAGGCGGTGAACATTCAGGCGGACGGGGACAGCGCCTCCTTCACGGCGCTCTATCTTCCCGCCGTGACGGACGGCAGGGTCACGGAGGCGGAATATACCTCCCTTCCCGTCGGGTTCTACGTTGTCAACAACCGCAACTATGGCGCCTCCGCCGTCATCTATACGACGGCGGGCGAATACGGCGTTGCCTTTGCCATCGTCATGAACTGCGACTATATCAACACGCAGGGCACTACGGAGGGCAACAACGGCGGCGGCATCGAGCTGCGCATGGCGGCGGGTACGGATGCATCGGCTGCGGCACAGGCGGAAACGGGCCTGTGGTGGCGCGTGTTTGCGGACGGCACGGCGCGCACGAATACCGTTTTGACGCAGGGTTCGCCTTCGAGCAGCCGCACGACTTCCCCCGTCGGCAGCCTCGCCTTTGCGGTGGGGACGGTCGCGGCGGATTCGGGCAACGGTTACAAGCAGATGACGGTGGAGTTCTACGTTCCCTATTCGGCTGTGGGCGCAACGGGCGCGGATGACTTCTGTTTCGCGCTCGGGCTGATCCCCACCAACCCGGAAAACAATGCCACGATGGTCACGGCGTGGATGGACGGCACCAGTCGGGACGGCGCAACGCCTCCGGCGGCGGCATGGCTGCAGCTTGCCGACCTTGCGTCGGCACAGCTGCCGCAGAATGTGTCGGTCAACGCGCTCTTCGGGGAGGCGACCTTCCGCATGCAGGCACAAAGCGTGTCTGCGCTGGAAAATGTCTATTTCCCGGGTGTGAGTTTCACGGGGGGGGATGGAAGTACCGTAATCGAAGAAGAGGACGGCTGGTATGCCTACACGGCAAGGGGTACGTCCGGAACCACGCTCACCGCAACGCTCGGCGCGGGCAGCGCGGCAAGCACGGCGCAGGTGACGTTCAACTACTACGCCCCGCCCGTCACCTTTGACGGCACGGTGGACGACGGCGATGAGTACGCCAATATCCCGTATACGTTCTATGCGGAAAACAGCAAGCAAATGGAGGTCACGGTCTACGTCTACTACGACGACTATGGCGTGAGCATCGCCCTTGTGCTGGATTCAAGCTATATCAACTATATTCCGGATTCGTCCACGACGGGCAATAACGGCGGCGGATTTGAAGTGCGCATCGCAAATGCGACGGATGCAACCACGGGGCTGTGGTGGCGCTTGTTCGCGGACGGCTCATCCCGCTCCAACACCAACCTGACGCAGGGATCACCGCTCGATCGCACGACAGAGGACCCCACGGGCACCCTTGCCTATGCGGTGGGACTTGTTCCCAACGAGGGCGATGATCTGACTACGGCGGGCTATAACCGCATGACGGCAGAATTCTTTGTTCCCTATTCGGCGGTGGGCGCAACGGGCGCAAGCGATTTCTACATTGCCGTAGGTGCAATCGCTACCAAAGATGACGACACGTCGATGGGAACACGCTGGATGGACGGTTCAGGTCAAACAGCCGTCGGTACGGACGGCCAGCCTGTTCCCGCCGCGCAAAACTGGCTCACGGCTGCAAACATTGTGGCGGCTGGACCGGCGGACGTCACGGCGGATGCCTTCTTCGGCAACGCCTCCTTCCGCATCGGTTCCGCGCTCTCCGAATACGTCTATTTCCAGGGCGCCGCGTTCGGCGAGGCAAGCGTCACGGAAGGGGAGTACGGCTATTACAGCTATACCATGTCCGGCACGGCGCAGGAGCAGCTCACCGCCACGGTGGGCGGCAAGAGCGCAACGGTCACGCTCAACTACACCGCCGTCGACGGCATTACGATCGATGGCAAGGTGGACGAAAACGATCACTATGCCAACATTCCGTATACCTTCTATGCGGTCAATGGACATGAGATGGAAATTACCGTCCATGTGTATTATGATAACAGCGGCGTAAGCATTGCGCTTGTGCACGACACCGACCGCATCGGGGTCAGCGAAACAGAGACAAACGCGGGCGGCGGTTTCGAGCTGAAAATGGCGAATGCAACGAATGCAACGCAAGGATTGTATTGGCGTATGTTTGCTGACGGTTCCTCGCGCTCCAATGTTTATCTCTCGGGCTTTAATGACACCATTGAACGCACGACGGAAAAACCCACGGGCAGCTTTGCCTATGCGGTGGGTACGGTCGCGGCAGATTCGGGCAACGGCTACAAACAGATGACGGCAGAATTTTTTGTCCCCTATTCGGCAGTCGGTGTAACGGGCGCAAACAATTTCTACATTGCCGTCGGTGCGATAGCCACTTTGGATAGTGATAATACTTCAAGGGCAGTGCGCTGGATGAACAATTCGGCAACCATTGCAGATGACTGCTGGCTCACGGTTGCAGATATCGTTGCGGCGCAGCCTGCGGACAGCATCGTGACCGCTGTCAACGGCGGTGCATCCTTCCGCGTCGGGTCAGAACTTTCCGAATACGTCTACTACAAGGGCGCCACGTTCGGCGAGGCAGATGTCACGGAAGGGGAGTTTGGCTACTACAGCTATACCATGTCCGGGACTGAGGCGGAAACACTCACCGCCACGGTGGGGAACGCAACGGCACAAATTGCTCTCACTTACGAGATCGGACAGGTGCTGGACGGCAAGATCAGTACGGGCGAGTATGAACACTCCTTCTCTTTTGAGCCGGCAAGCGGAGATATGGTGACCATTCGCTGGAAGCAAACCGCCGATGCGATTTACATTGCCTTTGATGTCGTATCTTCAGAGGAAAGAACTCTGACCAATACGGGCAGCGGCAATCAGGGCAGCGCGGGCGTCAATTTCGTGGTCAGCACAGCGAATTCAGACAGTACAAATTTCGGTGATGTACGCAATTATTACCGTGCCTATGCTTCGGGCTTGGTGCGCATGAGGGCAAATTTTACAACGACTGGAACATTTGCTCCTGATTCTACTCCTACCACGCTCGACTATATGGCGGGCAGCCACGTTATTGAGAGCGGCGAAACAGAGAGCGGCATTACGGAATATGTGCTTGAATGGAAGATCTCCTGTGCCGACTACGGCGTGGAGAGTGCAGATGACCTGTACTTCCTGTTTGGTTGGATGACAAGCGGCGGCGGCGACCGCGGCTACGGAAAGGTCAGCGGATTACAGACGATCAATACAGGCAGCCTTTCTTCTATTGTATTTGATTTCTCGGAATATATGACTCTTGCGGACATGCTGGCATTGGAGGCGGCGCAGAGCGGGCAGGAGGCACAGGCATGAAGCGGGCGCTCTTTTCGCTGACGGCGGCGCTGCTTGCGGCAACGGCGGCAGGGGGCGCGTTCGGCGCGCTCCCCGCAGCCGCCGCGGGGGAAACCATCGACGTGTGGCTCATCGGCGGGCAGTCCAATGCCGTGGGCTATGCGGAAGGTCTTCCCGAGAGCAACGACGATCCGCGCTTTACTTCGGGCTTTGAAACCGTGCTCTTCTGGGGCGAATACGAGAGCGACTACGCCGCGGCGCGTCCCTCCGATTTCGTGCCCGTCACGCAGGGGCTGGGCAAGGCGTATTCATCCTCCGACCGCCGTTCGGGCGCTGAGCTGGGCATTGCCTCCGCTCTCGGCGATTCGGGCACGATGAACGCGGTCATCAAGTATGCGTGGGGCGCTACCTTCCTCTATCCCGATACGGGCAATTCCGTTTCCACGCGCTGGGGAACGTGGACGCCGCCCTCCTACCGCGAAGAACACCCCGAATGCATCGTGAACGACTATATCGGGCTGCTCTACGATAATTTTCTGGAAATCGTTGCCGAGGGGCTGGAAAAACTCGGGGCGCTCGGCTATACGCCCGTCATCCGCGGCATGTGGTGGATGCAGGGCGAGGCGGAGTCGCCCAACGCAACCCACGCAAACGCCTACTACGAGCTGCTCACCGACTTCATCCGCGACCTGCGCGGCGATCTGACGACGGTCACGGGGCAGGATTGTTCCGCAATGCCCTTCGTCATCGGAAAGATTTACCGCAATCCGGAATATCCTGCCATGGCGCAGATTGAAACGGTACGCGCCGCGCAGGAACAGGCGGCACAGACGCTTGCAAACGTCGCCACGGTGGACTGCACGGGACTTGCCCAGCAGGACGGCTGGCACTATACGGCGGACGCCCAGCTTTCCCTCGGGCAGCAGTTCGTGCAGCAGGTCAGCGCCATGGACGGCAAGTATTGGGTGTCCTGCACGTCCGATCACGTCGATTTTGCGGGCGGCGGCGCCAAGGAGGAAGGGGACAGCGTCACCGTCACCCTCTCGGCGCGGCGGGGCTGGCGTATCGGCAGTGTGCTCATGCAGACGGGCGCGGCGCAGGCAGTCCCCGTCACCCTGACGAACGGCAGCTATTCCTTCACGATGCCTGACGAAAACGTCCTGTTCACCGCCGAGATGCAGGCGCTGCCTTTCTATCGGCTGACCGAATATTCCTGCAACGATACGGCAATGGGCAGCATCTATCCCTCTGCCGAGGCGCGCGACGGCTGGTACGAGGGCGAGAGCGTCACGATAGGCGTCATGCCAAATCAGGGTTACACTGTAGCGCGCGCCATGCTCAACGGCACGGAAATTTCTCCTACGGGCGAGCAAAACGGCGGGTATACCTATACCGTCTCCGTTGCCGCCGATGCGCAGTTCTATGTGGAATTTGCCGCCGTGGGAGCGGACGAGCCTTCCGGCGGTTCGGATGAAACGCCTTCGGAGAGCGGCTGCGGCGCTGCCGTCGGCGGCAGTCTGGGCGCACTCGGCGCGGCTATCGGTCTTTCGGCGCTCGCCGCCATGCTGCTTGCCAAACGCAGGCGCGGATAGGAAATTTTTTCCGCGGCCGAACAACGGAACGGGCAATTTACAACTTCAATTATGACCGCCCTTGGCTGATGCCAAGGGCGGTCGCGTCATGCTGGTGAGTTATACAATTGACTGAAGGACAACAGTGTGGAATTTGTTTCTGTAATGGAGAATATTACAAAAACCGCCTGAACGGAATAAGATTGATGGTAGTTCAAAAGATTGTGGAATGAAAAAATACGTGTTATAATAGCGGCTGAGAGAAAAAGAATCGTTTATGAAACAAACTCCGATGCCGTAACGTTTGACGCCTGTTACGGTATCGGATCAGACATTTAGTGCACAGGAGATTTTGCTGATGAAAAAAAGTTGTATTGTTGTTTTAAGTATCATGACATATCTTGTTTTATCCGTCGGTATTTTTACCGCCTGCAGCATGAGGACGGATGTTCCGCAGGTATATACGATCGCGTTTTATGATGACGATGTGCTCGTCGATACGGTAGAAACTGCGGGCAATGAAGAGATCGTACTGCCCGCTGCGCCGCAGAAAGAGGGGCTTACATTTGACGGATGGTATTTGGATAAAGACGTATGGCGCGATAAGTTGACAAAGGACTCCTTTTCCGACCGGGCATTGACGGAAAACATCAATGCCTATGCGTATTATATTCAGAATGATACACCCCTTCCTTCGGAATATACGATTACTTTTTATGCGGATGGCGATGCGGTCGATGCCATTGAAACAGCGGGGAACGAAACCCTGATATTGCCTGCCGCGCCGAACAAAGATGGCCATTCGTTTGAGGGGTGGTTTTTCGATAGCGGCACATGGAAGAATGAGCTGACGGAAACGACATATGCGGATAAGCCGTTGACGGAAGATGTGGGCGTGTATGCATATTACACAAAGACCGAAGACCCGGATCCGGAGCCTCCGCAGAAGTATACGGTGCAATTCAATACGGACGGCGGGACAGCCGTGAACGCCATGACCGTATCGGTCATTGAGCAATCGCCTTCAACGACGCGGGAAGGATATACGTTCGACGGCTGGTATACCGAAAACACTTTCACGAATAAAGTGACGTTCCCGTATGATGTGACGAAAGCGCAGACGCTGTATGCGAAGTGGAAGCAGAACGGTCCCGAAGAAATCGTGTTTTCCGTTGACGGGAACGGCGTTCTGACGGGCGTAAGCGGTCTGACGCAAGGCAATACTGCTGTGGTGATTCCGTCGGAGGTCAACGGGATCACGGTCAGAGAGATCGGAACGGGCGTTTTTAAGGACAATCGGAATATCGTCAGTCTCACGATCCCCGATTCCGTCACAACGCTTCAAATTCGGATATGTTCCGGCTGTACATCTTTGCGCGAAGTGTGGCTGCCTTCCGGACTGACGGTAATTCCCGATGAGACGTTTGACGGATGCTCTTCGCTGAGCACGGTACACTTTCCGAACACCCTCAGAGAAATCCGCTCCGACGCATTCTGCGGCACTGGTTTGACGGAATTTATCGCGCCGGATTCGCTTACGGAGATATGGGGTCATGCGTTCAAGGATTGTGCCAAGCTCACAAACGTCGACCTGAAAAACGTGAGCAGCGTGTCGGGCGGCGCATTCCAGAGCTGCACGGAGCTGCGGTCTGTCCGTCTCTCCGACACACTGACCGAACTGCCCGATCATCTCTTTGACGGATGCACGTTGCTTTCGGAAATCGATATGCCGGACAATCCGATCGCCATTTCTGCCTTTATTCTCAACGGTACGGCGTATTACAACAATAAGTCGAATTGGGAAAAGGGCGTAT
>CALVLT010000024.1 GCA_944340905.1 uncultured Clostridia bacterium | reverse complement strand
GTGGGCCTTCACGGATTCGAACCGCGGACCAATCGGTTATGAGCCGACAGCTCTGACCACTGAGCTAAAGGCCCGCTCTCGGGGTGCCGCAATCGCAATGCTTGAATATCATAGTATAATCGGAGAAAAAAGTCAAGTATTTTTTCTGCGATTTTCATACTTTTTTTGCGCGAATTGCAGGGAATGCACAGGGAAGTACTTTCGACCCGATCCGCGCAAATTCGACGGGGTTTTGCATAATCGTCGGGCGGGGCGCCGTTATAATATCTGTTATCGCACAGGGAGGGAGGGCGTGCATGAGAACGCAGGCGACGCGCAAGGGGGACAGCCTCTACATCTATCTGACGGGAGAGCTTGACGAGCATTCCGTTGCCGCGGCCCGCGCCGAGGCGGACAGGCTTATCGACGGGAGCGCGGGGCTTTCGCGCGCCGTATTTAACCTTGCGGGCGTGAAGTTCATGGACTCCACGGGCATCGGGTTTCTGATCGGGCGCTACAAGCGGCTCAGGCGCTACGGCATGGGAATGTATCTGGAAAACCCAAATAGCGCCGCCGACAAGATCCTGCAGCTGAGCGGTCTGTACTCCCTCATGCCCAAAATCTGAGTTTGCGGCGTATGCGTGTACGAGGTCATTTATGAATGAAATGCAACTAAAATTTTTATCCCGTTCGGAGAACGAGGTGTTTGCCCGCAACGTGGTTGCGGCATTTGCCCTGCCGCTCGGCCCCACGCTTTCCGAGCTTTCCGACGTCAAGACCGCCGTCTCGGAGGCGGTCACAAACTGCATCGTGCACGGCTACCGCGGCGGCGAGGGCTGGGTGACGCTGGTGTGCAGAACGGAGGGCGCCTGCCTACATATTGAAATTTCCGACAGCGGAAGGGGGATCGAGGACGTGGAAAAGGCGCTCATGCCCTTTTATACGACGCTGCCGGATGAGGAGCGCTCGGGAATGGGATTTACCATCATGCAGACGTTCATGACCGATTTTTCCGTCCGATCCGAGGCAGGCAGGGGAACGACGGTGCGCATGAGCAAGCAATTCGGCGCGAAGGCAGGGGAAGATGCTCGATGAAGGGGCAACTCTTGCGCTCATCCGCCGCGCCAAGGCGGGGGAGGCGGCGGCGAAGGAGGAATTGCTCTCCAACAACACGTCGCTTCTGAAGAGCGTCCTCAGGCGCTATCTGGGCAAGGGCGTGGAGTACGACGACCTCTACCAGCTCGCCTGCATGGGGTTTCTGAAGGCGATCGCGGGCTTTGACGAGGACTTCGGCGTGCGCTTTTCCACCTATGCCGTGCCCATGATCGCGGGGGAGATCAAGCGCTTTCTGCGCGACGACGGCAGCGTGAAGGTGTCCCGTCTCATGAAGAAGGCGGCGCGCGACATGAACGCCTATATCGAGAAGTGCGTGGCGGAACGGGGGGAGCAGCCCTCCGTGAAGGAGCTGGCGCAGCAGTTCGGCATGGACGAGAGCGAAGTGGTGTTCACGCTCGGCTCTGCACGCATGCCCGTCTCCATCTACGAACAGGGGGACTATAAGGACGAGAAGGGCACCACGCTCGCCGACCGCCTCCCCGCGCGCGAGGATCAGGAGGACATGCTCGAGCACATCATCCTCAAAGAGGCGATCGGCAAACTGCCCGAACGCGAGAAAAAGATCGTCTTTCTGCGCTATTTCCGCGACCTCACGCAGAGCGAGGTGGCGCGCCGCATCGGCGTCTCGCAGGTACAGATTTCCCGCATCGAGGGCAAGATCATGGATAAATTCAAGGAAGAGCTGCGCTGAAGAGGGGCGGCTGAAACTCTCAGCGGGGGCGTTCACGGCACGTCCCCGTTTTTTTCACACGATTTCATTGACTTTTTTCACATATCAATGGTATAATAAAGCGGAAAACACAATACGGAGCATGTTCATGTCCCTGAAAAAACTGCCGACGGGCGTACAGGATATTTTGCCGCGCGAGTGCCGCGTGCTCGGCGACGTACGCGCGCGCCTGACGCGCGTGTTCGAGGCAAACGGCTACGAGCCCGTGCTCTCCGCCGCCGTCGAGTACTACGATACCTATGCGGGCATCCGCAATGCGCTCCCGCAGGAGCGCATGTTCAAATTCACCGATTCGGACGGCAGGCTCCTGGTGCTGCGCCCCGATGCCACGCTCTCCATCTCCCGCATTGCGGCGACCAAGCTGGGCGGGGACAGGGCGCGCCTTTACTACTTTCTCGACAAATGGGACGCCCAGAGCGCGGACGGCGGCGTGAAGAGCCGAGAGATCATTCAGGCGGGCGTGGAGCGCCTCGGGGAGGAGGGCGCCTTCTCGGACGCGCAGACCATCGCCTTTGCCATCGACTGCATGCGCGCGGCGGGGCTGTCCGACTGCATTGCCGACGTGGGACACGTAGGCTACATGAAGGGCCTTCTGGAGGAATGCGGGCTGTCGGGCGCGCAGGCGGAGGAAGTGCGCGCCAGCCTCAACGCCAAGGACGGACTGAATGCCGAACGGCTGCTCAGGAACGCGGGCGCGCGCGAGGAGACGCTCTCCGCCGTGAGGGTGCTCCCCACGCTGTTCGGGGGCGCGGAGGTGTTTGATCGCGCCCGTTCGCTCACGAAGAATGCGCTCGCGCTCGCGGCGCTCGATCATCTTGAGCGGGTGGGCGCACTGCTGAAGGAGATGGGCTACGAACGCAGCGTCTGTTTCGACCTGGGCACGGGCAAGAGCCTCTCCTACTATTCGGGCATCGTCTTTTCCGGACTGGTGCGCGAGGTAGGCGCGCCCGTCCTCTCGGGCGGCAGATACGACGGCCTTGCAGACGACTTCGGCAAACACATTCCCGCCGTGGGGTTTGCGATCGGGTTAAAGCGCGTGCTGGTCGCGCTCGAGCGGCAGGGCAAGTTTCCCGCGCAGCCCCTTCCCGACGCTGCCGTGGGCTGCGAACAGGGGGCGGAGGGCGCCGCATGGGAATTCGCACGCTCGCTGACCGCACAGGGCAGGCGCGTGACGCTGCTCACCGAGTACGGCATGCAGGCGCTTTACGCCGCCGATGCCCGCGAACGGTACTTTGTCACCGCAAAGGAGGTGCAAAAAATATGATCACGTTTGCACTTTCCAAGGGCAGGCTGGCGGAGACGTCCGCCGAACTGCTTGGCGCGTGCGGGGTGGATACCGCCGTTCTCAAGGAGGATACGCGCAAGCTCGTTCTGGAGAGCGCGGACGGCGGCTACCGCTTTTTCCTCGTCAAGCCCGCGGACGTGCCCGTCTATGTGGAGGCGGGCGTTGCGGACCTGGGTATCGTCGGCAAGGACACCCTCATCGAGGAGGGGCGGGATCTCTACGAGATGCTCGACCTGAAGGCGGGGGAGTGCCGCCTGTGCATTGCGGGGTATCCCGCGCGGCGGGACGTGCTCACCAATCCCCATCTGCGCGTGGCGACCAAATATGTCAACACGGCGCGGCGGGTGTTTGCCGACCGCGAGGAGATCGAGATCATCCCGCTGCACGGCTCCATCGAGCTTGCGCCAGTCACGGGGCTTGCGGACGTCATCTTTGACGTCGTACAGACGGGGTCTACCCTGAAGGCGAACGGGCTTGTCGTGCTCGAGGAGGTATTCACGGGCATCACGGCGCGGCTGGTCGCCAACAAGGTGAGCCTCAAGACCAAGGCGGAAGAACTTCTTCCGCTCATTGCAAGGCTGCGGGAGGCGGTCTCATGAAGATATACGACAGGAATCATTGTGCGCAGCTTCTGGAGCGCACGTTTGCGGAGCGGGAGCGCGAGCGCGCTGCCGTCTGCGCCATCCTCGCCGACGTGCGCGCACGCGGCGACGAGGCGGTGTTCGATTACGAGCGCAAATTCGACGGGACAGACCTGACGGCGGAAACCTTCCTCGTCTCGGAGGAGGAGATCGCGCAGGCATATACCATGGTTGCGCCCGAACTGCTCGCCAGCCTGAAGAAGGCGATCAGGAATATCTACGAATATCATTCCCGCACGGGCAGGAAGGACAACGTTGTCACGCAGGAGGGCAGAACGACGGGCTACGTCGTGCGTCCCGTCTCGTCGGCGGGCATCTATGCCCCGGGCGGCACGGCGCCGCTCTCCTCGTCCGTGCTCATGGGGGTACTGCCCGCCAAGGCGGCGGGGGTGGAGCGCATCGTGCTGGCAACACCCGCCAAGGGGGGCGTTGTCGCGCCCCTCACGCTGGTGGCGGCAAGGGAATGCGGCGTGCATGAAATTTACAAGATGGGCGGCGCGCAGGCGATCGCCGCGCTCGCCTACGGCACGCAGAGCGTGAAGAAAGTGGACGTCATCGCGGGGCCGGGCAACATCTACGTCACTCTCGCCAAGAAAGAGGTGTACGGCGAAGTGGGCATTGATATGCTCGCGGGGCCGAGCGAGATCATGATCGTCGCCGACGAGACGGCGGACCCCGCCTTCGTGGCGGCGGACATGCTGTCGCAGGCGGAACACGACGTGCTCTCGCGCGCCATCGTCGTTACGACCAGCCGCGTGCTTGCCGAAAAGGTGTCGGCGCAGGTGCGCGCGCAGATCGCGCTGCTCGAACGCCGCGAGATCGCACAGCGCTCGCTCGACGGGGGCGGCGGCATCGTCGTCGTCAAATCGCTCGAGGAGGCGTGCGAGCTCGTCAACCGCGTCTCCCCCGAACATCTGGAGCTGTACACGCGCGACGCGCAGGAACTTCTGCCGCTGGTGAAGAGCGCGGGCGCGGTATTTCTGGGGGCCTGGACGCCCGAACCGGTGGGCGACTACTTTGCCGGTCCCGACCACATCCTGCCCACGTCGGGCAGCGCCAGGTTTTTCCAGGTACTCAATGAGGATGTGTTCACCCGCAAGATGAGCGTCATCTCCTATACGAAGGAGGCGCTCGAGGCGGACGGCGCGGACATCATCCGCCTTGCTAAGAGCGAACAGCTCACGGCGCACGCCAATGCGGTCGCTATCCGCATGAAGGAGAGGACATGAGAGGGGCACAGATCAAACGCAGGACGAAGGAAACGGACATCTCGCTCGCCCTCACGCTGGACGGCGCGGGAAAGGCGGAAATTTCCACGGGGGTGGGCTTTTTCGACCACATGCTCGAGCTGCTCACCGTGCACTCCAAAATGGACGTGACTCTTATATGCAGGGGCGATCTGCAGGTGGACGCGCACCATACGGTGGAGGACGTGGGCATCGCGCTGGGCGGGTGCGTGAAGGAGGCGCTCGGCGACAAGCGCGGCATCGCCCGTTTTGCGGACAGGCTGGTGCCCATGGACGAGGTGGCGGCGCAGGTCGCCATCGACTTCAGCGGAAGACCCTGTCTCATTTTTGAGGATACGTTATCGGGAAAAGTGGGCAATTTCGACATGGAACTTGTCGAAGAGTTCCTGCGCGCCTTCTCCACGCATGCGGGCTGCAATCTGTACGTGCATATCCTGCGCGCGGGCAACCGCCACCACATGGCGGAGGCGGTGTTCAAGGCGCTTGCGCTTTGCATCCGCGACGCCGTGCGGGTCGTCTCGGACAGCGTGCCCTCCTCCAAGGGGATGCTCGAATGACCGGCATCATTGATTACGGAATGGGCAATCTGCGCTCGGTGCAGAAGGCCATCGAATTTCTGGGCGGCAGGGCGGTCATCTCCGCGGACAAGGCGGAGCTTGACGGCTGCGACAAGCTCATCCTGCCCGGCGTGGGCAGCTTTGCCGCAGGCATGAACAATCTGCACGCGGCGGGGCTGGACGCCTACGTCGTGCGCCGCTGTGCGGACACGCCGCTGCTCGGCATCTGTTTGGGCATGCAGTTCCTCCTGTCCGAGAGCGAGGAAGAGGGCGTGCACGCGGGGCTGGGCCTTATAGAGGGGCGCGCCGTGCGCTTTACGCAGGGCAAGATCCCGCACATGGGCTGGAACGGGGTGCAGGACATGCGCTCCGCCCTTTTTGCGGGCATTCCCGAGGGCACGCAGTTCTACTTCGTGCACAGCTACTATGCCGGTACGCAGGGGGACGCCGTCATCGGAACGACGCAGTACTACCGCACGTTTGCCTCGGCGATCGCGCGGGGGAACGTATACGGTGTGCAGTTCCACCCCGAAAAGAGCGGGGCGGCGGGGCTGCAGGTCATCAGAAATTTTATGAGGCTCGGAACATGATTCTCTATCCTGCCATTGACATTTTGAACGGTCGCGCGGTGCGTCTTCTGCAGGGCAGGCGCAGCGAAGTCACCGACTACGGCGACCCCGCGGAGTGCGCCCGCCGTTGGGTGGATGCGGGCGCAAAGATCCTGCACGTGGTCGATCTTTCGGGCGCATTCGGCGAGGCAAGCGGCTTTGAACGGACGCTGGAGCGCATTGCAAAGCTGGGCGTTCCCGTGCAGTCGGGCGGCGGGCTGCGCTCGATGGAGGAGATCGGCCGCCGGTTCCGCGCGGGGGCGGACCGCGTGGTGCTTGGCACCGTGTGTGTAGAGCACCCCGAGGTGCTTTATGAGGCGGCGCAGCGCTATGGGGACAAGATAGTTGCCGGCATCGATGCGGCGGACGGGCGGCTCGCCGTGCGCGGCTGGACGCGGCTTGCCGACAAGGACGCCTTTGAATTCGGCTGCGAGGCGAAGGCGCTGGGCATTGCGGACGCCGTGTTCACCGATGTGGGCAGGGACGGCTCGCTTGCGGGCGTCAACCTTGCCGATACCGTCAAGATGGGCGAGACGGGGCTGAACATCATCGCTTCGGGCGGCATCCGCAGCATCGATGACCTGCGCGCGCTCAAGGAGAGCGGCGTGTACGGTGCGGTGCTCGGGCGCGCCATTTATACGGGAATGATCGACCTTGCCGCGGCGATCGGGGAGATGGGATGGTAAGCAAACGCATCATACCGTGTCTGGACTTGAAGGACGGGCGCGTCGTCAAAGGGGTGAACTTCGTCAGCCTGACGGACGCGGGCGACCCTGTGGAGTGCGCCAAGCTGTACAATGCGTTCGGGGCGGACGAGATCGTCTTTCTGGATATAGCGGCAAGCTACCGCGGCGATATGCCCATGTGGGAGGTCATCGCAAGGGCGAGCGAACAGGTGTTCCTGCCGCTCACGGTGGGCGGCGGCATGCGCACGTTGGAGGACTTTCGCCGCATGCTCTCGTGCGGGGCGGACAAGATCGCCGTCAATTCCGCAGCGCTCAGGGACCCGACGCTCATCACGGACGCCGCCATGAAGTTCGGGCGGCAGTGCGTCGTGCTCGCCGTGGACGCCAAGCGCAACGAACAGGGCAGGTACGACGTCTATCTCAACGGCGGCAGGGTGAATACGGGCAGGGACGCGATCGACTGGATCGCCGAGGGCGTGGAGCGCGGCGCGGGCGAGGTGCTGCTCACCAGCATGGACCGCGACGGCACCAAGGCGGGGTACGACCTCGAACTCACGCGGCAGGCGGCGCGGGCGGTCAACGTTCCTGTCATCGCCTCGGGCGGCGCGGGCAGGATGGCGGACTTTTACGACGTGCTCACCGAGGGGGAGGCGGACGCGGCGCTCGCGGCGTCGCTCTTCCACTTCGGTATCATCAACATGCGCGACTTGAAAAAATATCTTGCGGAACGGGGCGTTCCCGTCCGCACGGAGGGACTCTGATATGGAAAACGTCAAATTCGATGCAAACGGGCTGATCTGCGCCATCGCGCAGGACTATGAGACGGGCGAAGTGCTCATGCAGGCGTACATGAACGCCGAGGCGCTCGAAAAGACGCTTGCAACGGGCTATGTGCACTACTTCAGCCGCTCGCGGCAGAAGCTTTGGAAGAAGGGCGAGACGAGCGGACACACCCAGAAGGTGGTTGCGGCGAGCTTTGACTGCGACAGGGACTGCATTCTTTTGCAGGTGGAGCAGACGGGCGCGGCATGCCATACGGGGTCAAGGAGCTGCTTTTACGACAGCGTCGTCAAGGGCGAAAAGGAGGGCATGACCTTCCTCGGAGAGCTGATGCGCATCGTCGCGGACAGGAAGGAGCACCCCGTGGAGGGGTCGTATACGGCGTACCTGTTCAGCCGCGGCGTGGATAAGATCGCCAAGAAACTGGGCGAGGAAGCGGTGGAGACGGTCATTGCCTCCAAGAACGACGACAAGGCGGAGCTGACGCACGAAATTTCCGACCTGATCTACCATCTGCTGGTGCTCATGCAGGCCAAGGATGTGTCTCTGTCCGACCTGTGCACCGAACTGGTGCGCAGGCACAACAAGTGAGGTACAAGATGAAACGTGAGGAAACGGGGACGCTGCTCTCCTGCCGCCCCGCCATCCGGGTGCTCGACGCTACGCTGCGCGACGGCGGGCTGGTCAATGAATTTCGTTTTTCGGACGACTTTGTGCGTGCATTGTTCGCGGCGGACGCGGCGGCGGGCGTGGACTACATGGAACTGGGCTACAAGGCGGACGCCGACCTCTTCGACCGCGAAAAATTCGGCAAGTGGAAGTTCTGCCGTGACGACGACGTCTTTGTCGTGCTGGGCGAAAACAAGACGGACATGAAGCTCGCGTGCATGGCGGACGTCGGGCGGTGCAACTTTACCCGCGACATCTGCGAACGGGGATCAAGCCCCTTCGATATGTACCGCATCGCCACGTATATCAACGCCCTTCCCGCAGCGATCGAGATGATCGAGTACTGTGAGAAGATGGGGTATGAGACGACGGTCAACCTCATGGCGGTCTCCAGAGAGACGGAAAAGGAACTTGCCATCGCGCTGGAGATGCTCGGGCAGACTCCCGTGCGCGCCATCTATATTGTGGACAGCTACGGCTCGCTCTACCCCGAGGAGGTGCGCCCTCTCGCGGCAAAGTATCTGGAGGTGGGCGCGAAATACGGCAAGGAGATCGGCATCCACGCGCACAACAATCAGAACCTCGCCTTTGCCAACACCATCGAATGCACGGCGATGGGGGTGAACTACCTCGACGCCACGGTGAACGGCATGGGGCGGGGTGCGGGAAACTGTGCGCTCGAGCTGTTGCTCGCCTTTCTGAAGAACCCCAAGTATAAGCTCCTGCATATTCTGCGCTTTCTGGAGCAGGGGCACATGCAGGCGCTGCGCGAGGCGGGCGCGGTGTGGGGGTACGACCTTCCCTACCTTCTGACGGGGGTGTACGACCGCCACCCGTCAAGCGCCATCCGCTATATCAGGGAAAAGCGCACCGACATCGTGAATTTCATGCAGGAACTTCTCGATCAGGAGTAAAATATTCGTCCTGAGGCAGGTGGCGCAGGGCAGCGTTCTGCGTTGGCGGCGGGTCATCGACGGGGACGTCCCCGTTTTCACAAATGATCGGCATCGAAAGGCTCTTGTCCGGAGGCGCGAGGGGCTGAACCGGCGGCATGGCACGCATGCCCCGTCAAAAAATGATTTTTGTGTGAAAGCACAAAAATCGCATTTCGGGATGTTGACAATTAAATTTAAAAATGCTATGATAAAGGGGCGTTGAAATTGTGAAGATTTTGGCGTTCTTTTATTTTTTTCGGGGCTGACGGACGTCATGGCGCAGCCCGGGCTTTCTGAGGAAACATTTTTTACCGGAGGACATATTTTGCTGAAAACATTGGCTAAAAGCATTCGGGAGTACAAGACGGCGTCCATTCTCTCGCCGCTCTTTGTCACGGTCGAAGTCGTGCTCGAATGCCTCATTCCTCTCGTCATCACATATCTTCTTGCGTCCATTAGGAGGGGAGCGGAAGGCATGGGGGACGTCTGGATGTACGGCGGCATTCTGGTCGCGATGGCTGTTGTTTCGCTGGCTGCGGGCGCGCTTGCAGGCGCGTTCTGTGCGCGGGCATCGGCGGGCTTTGCAAAGAACATCAGAAAGGATATGTTCTACAATATCCAGACGTTCTCGTTCGAGAATATCGACAAGTATTCCACGCCCTCGCTCGTCACGCGTATGACGACGGACGTGTGGAACCTGCAGATGGCGTACATGATGATCGTGCGTATCGCTGTCCGCTGCCCCGTCATGATCATCTTTTCCGCCGTGATGGCGTTCGTCATGGAGGCGTCGCTCGCATGGATCTTCCTTGCGGTCATCCCCGTGCTTGTCATTGCGCTCATGTTCATCATGTGGAAGGCGCTGCCTCTGTTCAAGAAGCTCTTCCCCAAGTACGACGACATGAACGAATCGGTGCAGGAAAACATCAAGGCCATCCGCGTCGTCAAATCCTATGTGCGCGAGGACTATGAAAAGCAGAAGTTCGCAAAGACGTCGGGTGCGCTGTGCAAGGAATTCACCAAGGCGGAGCGCCTGCTTGCATGGAACAATCCCATCATGCAGTTTTGCTTTTACGGCGTCATCTGCGCGGTGCTCTATGTCGGCGCCTACAGGATCATTGAAACGGCAAATCCGCAGATGACCGGCCTGCAGGTGGAGACCGTCTCCCAGCTCATCGTCTACGGCATGCAGATCCTCTCCTCGCTCATGATGTTCTCCATGGTGTTCGCCATGATCGTCATGTCGATGGAGAGCGCCCGCCGTATCTGCGAGATCCTGAACGAAAAGAGCACGCTGGACAATCCCGAGCAGCCCATCTATGACGTTCCGGACGGGACCATCGACTTCGATCACGTCTCCTTCAAGTATGCCGCGAATGCGGAAAAGAACGTGCTCGAGGACATCGACCTGCACATCCGCTCGGGCGAGACCATCGGCATCATCGGCGGCACGGGTTCCTCCAAGACCAGCCTCGTCAACCTCATCTCCCGTCTGTACGACGTGACGGAGGGCTGCGTGAAGGTGGGCGGACACGACGTGCGCGAATATGACCTCGAGACGCTGCGCAACCAGGTCGCCGTCGTGCTGCAGAAGAACGTGCTCTTCTCGGGCACCATCAAGGAAAACCTGCGCTGGGGCAACAAGGAGGCGACGGACGAACAGCTCGTCGAGGCGTGCAGGCTCGCGCAGGCGGACGAGTTCATCCAGACCTTCCCCGACAAGTACGATACCTATATCGAGCAGGGCGGCACCAACGTCTCGGGCGGGCAGAAACAGCGTCTGTGCATTGCGCGTGCCCTCCTCAAAAACCCGAAGGTGCTCATTCTCGACGACTCGACGTCGGCGGTCGATACGCACACCGATGCGCTTATCCGCAAGGCACTTCGCGAGTATATTCCTTCGACGACCAAGATCATCATCGCACAGCGCATCTCCTCCGTGGAGGATGCCGACCGCATCATCGTTCTGGACGGCGGAAAGATCAACGGCATCGGCACGCACGAGGAGCTGCTGCGCGGCAACCGCATCTATGCGGAAGTGTACTATTCGCAGGTCAAGGGCAGCGACGATAAAGAGGCGGACGCCGCCAACAACGAGGCGCTGCGCCAGAGCCTTGCGGCAACGCTGGGCGACGCGGACGAGACCAAGGGAGGGCAGCAGGCATGAGTAACGTTCAGGTACAAAAGCGCCCGCCCGTGCAGAAGGGCGTCGTTAAGCGTCTTATCAAATCGTTGTTCCATTACTACCCTGTCATGCTGCCCATCGCTCTTGTATGCATCGTCATCAATGCTGCGATCTCTTCCGTTCCCGCGCTGTTCATGAACAATCTGTTCACCCTGCTCGACAGGGCAATCAATCCCTCCAACGCGGAATTCACCCACATTTTAACGTGGAATGAGGTCTCCTTGCAGGTGGCGGGGATCATGGGGCTGCTCATCGGCATGTATGCCATCTCGCTCGTTGCGGGCGCCGTGTACAGCCAGCTCATGGCGATCATCACGCAGGGATACCTTAAGGACATGCGCGAGCAGATGTTCAACGGCATGCAGGATCTGCCAATCCGCTATTTCGATACGCACAACCACGGCGATATCATGAGTTATTACACGAACGATATCGATACGCTCCGCCAGATGATTGCGCAGAGCATTCCGCAGCTGCTCATTTCGGGCATCATGTGTCTGACGCTGTTCGTGATCATGCTCTACTTCAGCCTGTATCTCACGCTCATCGTTCTCGTCGGTATCGTTGCCATCGTCATTGTCACCAAGCTTGTGGGCGGCGGAGCGAGCAAGTTTTTCCTTGCCACCCAGCGCGCCGTCGCAAGGACGGAGGGCTTTGTCGAGGAAATGATGCAGGGGCAGAAGGTCATCAAGGTGTTTTGCCATGAGGAAGAGACCAAGGCGGATTTCGACAAGGTCAACGGGCATCACTTCGAGATGACGGACAAGGCGAACCGCTACGCCAACATGCTCATGCCCATCATTGCCAATATCGGCAATGTCATGTATGTGGTCGCGGCGCTGGTGGGGGCTGCGCTCGCCGTGCAGTCCGTGAGCAACATCGGCATCGGCGCGGCGCTCGGGGTGACGGAACTTCTGCTGCTGTCTCCTTCGCTCATCGTCTCCTTCCTGCAGACCACGCGGCAGTTCTCCAACAACATCGGGCAGGTCTCCAACCAGATCAACTCCGTCGTTATGGGCCTTGCAGGCGCACAGCGCATCATCAACCTGATCGACGAAAAACCCGAAGCGGACGACGGCTATGTCACGCTCGTCAACGCGCGCGAGGTCAACGGTCAGCTCACCGAATGCGAAGAGCGCACGGGCATGTGGGCGTGGAAGCATCCGCACAAGGCGGACGGCTCCGTCACCTATACCAGACTCGAGGGCGACGTGCGCCTGTTTGACGTGGATTTCGGCTATGTTCCCGAAAAGATCGTGCTGCACGAAATTTCGCTGTATGCCAAGCCGGGGCAAAAGGTGGCGTTTGTCGGCGCGACGGGCGCGGGCAAGACGACCATCACCAACCTTCTTACGCGCTTTTATGACATCGCGGACGGCAAGATCCGTTACGACGGCATCAACATCAACAAGATCAAAAAGGGCGATCTGCGTCGTTCGCTTGGCATGGTGCTGCAGGATACCAACCTGTTCACGGGCACCGTCATGGACAATATCCGCTACGGCAGGCTGGATGCAACGGACGAGGAGTGCAGGGCGGCTGCCAGACTGGTGGGTGCGGACGATTTCATCGAACGCCTGCCCGAGGGATACAACACGATGCTCTATCAGAACGGTTCCAATCTCTCGCAGGGACAGCGCCAGCTCCTGTCCATCGCTCGCGCGGCGGTCGCCGATCCGCCCGTTATGATCCTGGACGAGGCGACCAGCTCCATCGATACGCGCACGGAGGCCATCGTGCAGCGCGGCATGGATAAGCTGATGGAGGGCAGAACGGTGTTCGTCATCGCACACAGGCTCTCCACCGTTCGCAACTCCAACGTCATCATGGTGCTTGAACACGGCCGCATCATCGAGCGCGGAACGCACGATCAGCTCATCGATCAGAAGGGAAAATATTATCAGCTCTATACCGGTGCGTTCGAACTCGAATAAGGTTTGTGTCACCGATCCCCGAAGGATTTCCTTCGGGGATTTTTTTCAGATTTTGCCGGATTTTGCTTCGGACAGATATTCAAAACAGTTGACAAAATTTCCCGGGGGGGGGTTATAATGGTTTCATAATATTTCAAGGAGAGGAATTATGAAACTCAGAGACATCAAACTCAAAGCAAAAGCGGACATGAAAAACGGCTACGGATTCGCCATTCTGACGATGATCCTGCTCAACCTCGTCGTGTTCGGTTCGCTGACTCTCGGACTTGTCATCGGCGCTCTGCTGACGGCGGGAGCCGTGCATTGCTGCTATGTCGCTTACTTCACCGATGTGGCCAATCACGAGCGCAAGGGCGTGGACTCCACTTACCGCGGGTTCCGCCAGTTCATGCGCGCGCTTGTCGCAACGCTGATCCGCTTTGCGATCATCTGGATCCCGATCGTCATTCTCATGATCATCGATGCGGCACTGTGCGCTCCGCTTCTGGCAGACGGATTTCAGTCAGATGCAAGTCTGGCGTTTGTCTTGACGCTGGTTTTTGCGATCGTATGTATCCTGTATTATCTGATCATGAACGCCAAGATGTATTTCACATACTACGTCATGAACGACGAGGTCGATCTCTCCGGCTGGGACTGCATCAGACGTTCCATGGAAATGGCAAAGGGGCGGATCTGGAAGCTCATCGGGTTTGAACTCAGTTTCCTTGGCTGGTGGATCCTCTGCATCATCACGCTCGGCGCGCTGACGCTCTATGTGACGCCCTACTATTACACTTCGCAGGCCAATCTCTATCTCTCCCTCAAAGCGCCCGCACCTGCGGCTGCGGAAGGGGCGGCAGAATAAAAAAGCCGGAACAAACGGCGCGCATGGCTTATGCGCGCCGCTTTGTCATATTCTGCGACCCTGCCGCATACAGTATTTCAGCAAAGCATTTCGCGGAGGGCAGGGACAGAGTATGAAATCATTCGGCGTATATGAGGACATTGCAACGCGGACGGGCGGCGACATCTATATCGGTGTGGTCGGCCCCGTCAGAACGGGCAAGTCCACATTCATCAAGAAGTTCATGCAGGAGCTGGTGCTCCCGCAGGTGACGGGGGCGAAGAAAAAACGCTACACGGACGAATTGCCGCAGTCGGCGGGCGGGCGCACGGTCATGACGACCGAGCCGAAGTTTGTGCCCGAGGAGGCTGCGCAGCTCAAAGTAAAGGACGCCGTGGCGCGCGTGCGGCTCATCGACTGCGTGGGCTATCCTGTGGAGGGGGCGACGGGCTTTGAAGAGGACGGCGCGCCCCGCCTTGTCAAAACGCCCTGGAGCGAGGAGAGCATCCCCTTCGGGCAGGCGGCGGAGGACGGCACGCGCCGCGTCATCCGCGACCATTCGACCATCGGCATTCTGGTCACGACGGACGGCAGCATCACCGACCTGCCGCGTTCTGCCTACGAGGCGGCGGAGGAGCGCGCCCAGTCCGAACTGCACGCCCTCGGCAAGCCCTATGTCATCGTGCTCAACTGCCGCGAACCGTCCGCCGCGGAGGGGCTGCGCGCGGAGCTGGAGGAACGCTACGGCGCGCCCGTTCTCGCTCTGAATGTGGAGGAGGCGGGTGCGGAAAAGCTTACCTCCGTCCTCGAGCGCGTTCTCTATGAATTTCCCGTTGCGTGCGTGGACATCGACCTCCCCGACTGGATGCGCATTCTCGACGCGGACAGTCCCATGATCGCCGAGGTGCTCGCCGGCGTGCGCGCCGTCGCACCCAAACTCGTCAAAATGAGCGACTGCGCCCTGCTGGATACGCTCTATGCGGACAGCGAACGGCTGCTGCCGCCCTCCGGCGTGGAGGTGGACGCTGCCACCGGCCGCGTTCATTGCACCGTGTGCGCCGGGGAAGGGGTGTTCTATTCGGTGCTGGGCGAGCAGTGCGGCGAAGAGATCGCGGACGATCTGGCGCTGATGCGCTACTGCACGCAGCTCTCGGGCGCCAAAAAGCTCTTTGACCGCGTGGGGCAGGCGTTCTCGGAGGCGAAGGAATCGGGCTACGGCGTGGTGCCGCCCGAAGAGGGGGAGATGAACCTTGCGCAGCCCGCGCTCGTCAAGCGGGGCGGCAGGGTGGGCGTGAGTCTCAGGGCGGATGCGCCGAGCTATCACGTCATCCGCGTGGATGTGCGCGGCGAAGTGCGCCCCGCCCTCGGAACGGAGGAACAGAGTGCGGCGTTCGTCAGGCAGCTTTCGGAGAACCTGGAAGAGGACCCGCAGCGCGCGTGGAACACCAACATGTTCGGGCACACGCTTAAGGAGATGCTCGGCGAAGAACTTGCCGCCAAGAACCGTTCGATGGGCGAGACGGCGCAAAGGAAGATGCGGCGCACCGTCACCAAGATCGTCAACGAGGGCAAGGGCGGCGTCATCTGCATCTTGTTATAAGTAAAACGAATATCATTTGACCTGTCGGAGTTCAATGCCCCTGCCGAAATGCGTCGGCAGGGGCATTCATGTGTGCAAACGTAGTTGATTTTATTTTCTGTCATAAAAATTTCGGCACGGGGGTTGACAAATACGGGGATAGGCGTGCTATAATAGGAGCTGATAGAAACAGGGAGGATTTCATGATGTCATACAATTTGCTTACGATCACTCCGCTGCATATCACGCTGTTTGCGGTCGGCGCGTTCCTGGTCGTGCTGCTCATTGCGCTCGGGATCATTTTTTCGCATAAAAAGAAGGTTGAGACACCGCAACAGGATGCGAAGGAACCCTCCGCGCAGGAAGAGCGCGCAGAGGAACCAGCGGAGCCTGTCCGGGAAGTCCCCGCACAGGAAGAGCGCGCAGAGGAACCGGCGGAATCTGTCCGGGAAGATCCTGCACAGGAAGAACTTGCAGAGGAGCCGGCGGAGCCTGTCCGGGAAGTTTCCGCACAGGAAGAACTTGCAGAGGAGCCGGCGGAGCCTGTCCGGGAAGTTCCCGCACAGGAAGAACTTGCAGAGGAGCCGGCGGAGCCTGTCCGGGAAGTTTCCGCACAGAGAGAACTTGCAGAGAAACCGGCGGAATCTGTTCAGGAAGAACCTGTAGAGGAAACGGCACAGCCTGCCGCGGAACAGGGCGGCACGGATGAAGAGACGCTCGTGCGCGTCGTATATGCCGCAGAGGACGGCTGGTTTGTGCGCATCCGCTATGACAAGAGCTTTGAGGCCAAACTCATCCAGGCGGACGATGCTTTGAAACGGTGGTATTCCGAGCTGAAAAACGAATTGCTCTCCTACCGGAAGGTAACGGCGCGCAGGAGCTGGCAGCATGAGGCGTTCCGCCTGGGCAGGGGAACGATCGCCAAGCTCGTGATCCGCGGTAAGACGCTGCGGCTCTATCTCGCGCTCGATCCGAAGGACTATGAGGGCAGCAAGTATCTTGTAGAGGATGCGTCCGAGCATGCCAAGTTTGAACGCACGCCCCTGTTGTACCGCATCAGGAACGACAGACGCTGCCGCTATGCCAAGGAGCTGATCGCGGCGGCGGTTGCGGCGGCGGGCGGTGTGCGCGGCGAAGAGCATGCCGAAAACTTTGCGGCGATCCCCTCCGAGGGCACGCAGGCGCTCATCGGGCGGGGACTTGTGCGCATCGTGGAAGTGCGCCGCCGCACGGACGGTGCGGGCGGAACGCTTCTTCCGGAGCAGGAGGAAGAATGGGAGGAGCCTGAGGCTGAATCCGAGCCTGAACCCGAACCTGAACCCGAACCTGAACCCGAGCCGCTGCCCGACCCTGCGGCGGAGCACCGCGTCAGCGTGGCGGCTGCCGAACAGCTGATGGCGGACGATGAGGCGGTTCTGCTCCCCGCGGAACATGCGAGCGTCAACTATCGGCAGACCATCGTCAACATCGATACGCTCGGCAGATATTTCGAGGACGGCGAACGCGTCACCATCGATGAGATGCGCGAGCGCATTCCCTTCTTTGACCAAAGAGCGACCGCCGTCAAAGTGCTTGCGCGCGGGGTCCTTACCAAGACGCTCGAGGTGGAGGCGGACGACTTCTCGATCGCGGCAGTCAAAATGATCCTGCTGCTCGGCGGCAAGGCGTATGTGCGCGGAAAATAAAATCGGAAATGCGGGCGGCGCGTCTTTTGCTTGACGCGCCGCCTGCGTTTATGCTATAATACCCTCGCCTGAACGGAAAGAGCATTCTGACCGCAAAGGGGATGACAATGTACTGCCGCGCACCCTTGGTGTGCGCCGTCTCCCTTTGCGCCTCGGGCAAGGGGAGATTTTTTATGGAAGAAACGCGCATCGCCGTGCTCTCCGTCATCGTGCAGCGGCGGGAATCGGCGCAGCAGCTCAACGCCTGTCTGTCCGCGTTCGGCGAATATATCGTGGGCAGAATGGGCATTCCCTATCGGGGAAAGAACGTCTCCGTGCTGTGCGTGGTGCTCGATGCGCCCGCTGCCGTCATCAACGCGCTCACGGGGAAGATCGGTCAGCTCGAGGGCGTGACCGCCAAGACATTATTCAGTCAATTCTGATTTTTCGGAGGTTCTGTATGAAAAAAGTATTTTCGGCAATGCTCGCGCTCACCGTGGGCGCTGCGGCTCTCTCCTTCGCGGCGTGCAGCCCCGAGGGGACGAACGAGGACGCATTTACCGTCTACGCGCCCGACGGCGCGCCCGCTTTGGCGCTCGCCAATGCCGTGCACGAGGGGAATGGGGACTTTGAGTACCATATCGTCGCGTCGGATACCATCACCGCACAGGTGACGGGCGAAAGCCCCGCGGCGGACTTCTGCGTGCTGCCTGTCAACGCGGCGGCAAAGCTCCTCGGTACGGGGGAGAGCTATCAGATGCTGGGCACCGTCACCAACGGCAACATGTATTTTCTGACGACGGGGGACAACCCCTCTCTCACGGAGGACAATTTTGAAACGCTCGTCGGCAAGAAGGTGGGGGTGGTGCAGCTGAATAACGTGCCCGGGCTGACGCTGCAGGCGGTGCTTGCAGAGTATGATCTTTCCGTCAACATCGTCGGGAACGACGGCGAACCTTCGGACACCGCGGTCAATGCGCAGCCGATCGAGGTGAGAAACGAAACCCCCGCGGCGGGGTGCGACTACTACCTCTGCCCCGAACCCGCCGCAACCACCAAGATCAACGCCACGTCCTCCGCGGCGGTCCCCTTCAAAATGGCGGGCAGTTTGCAGGAGCTGTACGGTGAAAACGGCTACCCGCAGGCGGTTTTGGTGGCAAAGACCTCCGTCATTGCCGACCATAAGCCCGTCGTCGATACGCTCATCGCCTATATGAAAGGGAGCGCGGACTATCTCGCCTCCGCCGATGCCGCCGATGTCGTGGAGCTGCTCGCTCCCTGTTACACCGAGGGCATGACGCCTTCGCTCAACGCGAACAACCTGAATGCCACGGTCATTGCCAACTGCTCGGTGCGCTTTACGGCGGCGCAGGCGTGCAAGGAGCGCGTGAACACCTTCCTGGCGCAGCTCATCGAGGTGAATGAGCAGTTCACCTCCGCCGTCTCGGACGCCTTCTATTACGCCGGATGACTTGATATGGCAAAGAAGAACGCGCTGTTTTCGCTGCTCGCCGTCATTGCCCTGTGGCTCGCGTGGCTGATCGCCTATTACAGCGTAAAAAATGACTACGTGCTCCCTTCCTTTTGGGATGCCTGTGCGCAGATGGGACGCCTCCTTGCGGATGCGTCCTTTTGGCGCGCCTTCGGCAACACCCTGCTGCGCACGCTGTGGGCGTTTCTCGGCTCACTGGTGCCCGGCATCGTCATGGCGGTGGGGGCGCATCTTGTGAAAGGTTTACGTGCCTTCTTCGCGCCCATTGTCTCGGTGCTGCGCACCCTTCCCACCATGGCGGTCATCCTGATGCTGCTGCTGTGGACGTCGCCCTCCGTCACGCCCGTCATCGTGTCTGCGCTCGTGCTCTTTCCCGCCGTGTATGCCGCCGCGCTCGCCGCGCTGGATGAGGTGGGGGAGGAATACGGCGATGCGGTGCGCGCCTTCCGCGTGCCCCTCTTAAGGCGCATCGGAACCATGTACCTGCCCCTTGCCGCGCCCGCGTTTCTGAAGCAGGCGGGCGGCATCTTTTCGCTCGGGCTGAAGGTGGTCATTTCGGGGGAAGTGCTCGCCAACACCTACCGCTCGCTGGGGGGGATGATGCAGGAGGCGAAACTGTACCTGCAGATGCCCCGCCTGATGGCGCTCACGCTGCTCGTTCTGCTGCTCGGCTTTGCGCTCGAGGGGGTGTGCAGGCTCGCCTATCGGCTCATCGTGAGGTGGCGCGCATGATCCTGGAACATGTCACAAAGAAGTACGGGGAGCATACGGCGCTCGACGGTGTTTCCCTCGAGCTGCACGCGGGGGAACTTTGCGCGGTGCTCGGCGAGAGCGGCGCGGGCAAGACGACGCTTTTGAACGTGCTTGCGGGATTGACTTCCTTTGAAGGGAGCGTTTCGGAGCGCGTGCCCTGTTCCTATCTCTTTCAGTCGCCCAAGCTGCTGCCCAACCTCACGGCGGAGGGCAACCTGCGCTTTGTCCTGCCCAAGCAGATGTGGGGCGAGGTGCGCGGAATGCTCGCAAAGGTGGGGCTTGCGGGGCGGGAAAAGGCGTACCCGCGCGAACTTTCGGGGGGCGAGCGGCAGCGCGTTGCCATCGCGCGCGCATTTTTGTACCCGCACGAGGCGCTGCTCATGGACGAGCCGTTCTCCTCGCTCGACCTCTCCCTGAAAAAATCGCTGCTGGAGCTGGTGGCGCAGCTGTGGCGGGAGCGGCGGCAGAGCGTGGTGTTCGTCACGCACGATGTGCACGAGGCGGCATGCCTTGCGCAGCGCGCCGTCGTCTTAAGGCGCGGGCGCATCGTGCTCGATCTGCCCATCGCGGGGGAGCCGCCGCGCGATTTTTTCGCCCGTCCGCCCGAGGAGGAGGCGCTCGTGCATGCCCTGATGAGCGAATAAATGCATATTTTCCTCAAAAATGCCCTCTCTGCCAAGAGAGGGCATTTTTGTGTTTGGCGGAATTTTTTCGCGATCGGAAAAAAGTATGAAATTTGTCATATATTTTGTTGACATTTTGTCATGCCCGTGATACAATCGTGTCATAAAAATTTGTTACAACACGCTGCGTGCAGGGCGCGCGGCGAGGTGAGAGAATGAAACAACGCAAACAGCAGGCTACAGAGGAACTTGCAACCCTGGAGGGGGACAATATCCCCCGTCCCGTCCGCAAAAAGAAGGGCGGGCTTCGCCTGAAGGCAAAACATCACCGCCGCCTGAAAAAGGTGCTTGCGGCGTCGTCGGCGTGCGCCATTCTTGTGGGCGGCACCTTCGGCATCAACGCACTCTTTTTCACCGAGGCGGCGCCCAACGTCGTGGAGGAGGGCTTCGAGACGGTCCTGTATGAAGTGCCGACGGACGGCTCCACGCCCGATATGCACTCCGCGCTCGAGAACATCGGCTATATGAACGCCCGTTTCCGCGCGCAGGAGACGTGGTATTCCGAGATGGAGGGCAGCGTTGATACGATGCTCAGCCAGAGCGTGCGCACCTGGAAACAGTATGCGGACGGCGTGCTCATCCAGACGGACATCACCACGTCCAGCCTCATCAACTCGGCAAAGCAGTTCTGCTGGGTGGGCGACCGCGTCCTCTGGCGGGAGGCGGCGGGCAATGCCTCCACGTACAACGGCATCGATACGGTCTGGAAGGAGGGCGACCCCTACGGCAACATGTCGGTGGAGGACTACAAAAAGACGCGCGGTCTGCCCGGAACGGAGTTCTCCGTCTATGTCATCAACGAGGAGACGCTGCTCGATGCGAGCGCCGTCACCGATAACGGCGACGGCACCTATACGCAGACCTACTACCTCGACCCCGCCACCGATAAGGCGCCCGCCTACTACGTCACGCAGATGATGGTCACGGGCGGGCTGAGCAAGCTCCCCGTCTTTGAATCCATCACGGTTACTTACACGTTCGACGCCACCTGGCAGGTGCTCTCCTCTTATATCGACGAGGCGTACACCGCCACCAAGGGGCTGGACGCCAAGTGCACCGCCAACTATCTGACGACGTATGAATACGGCACGGACAGGGCGTATTCGGACGCCTATGAGAGCTATTATAAGAACTATGCCGACAGGCCCGCGACGGGGGCGCCCGAGGAGGGCGCTCTGACGGCGGCGGACTGTCTTGCGGAGGCGTTTGCCCCCGTGCTGACGCAGCCCGTCACTTTCTCGCTCGGTTTAACGCTCGATTCCCTGCCCGTGCAGGGGCTTGTCAGCGTGGACGCGACGGACATGTCCGCGCTCACGCTGCGTGCAAAGCTGGGCGAGGTCTACCTCGCCTACGAGGGCGGCAATATTTATGTGCAGTTCGGGGAGAACAAGATCAGGCTGGACGGCGCCGCGCTCTCCGGCCTGCTCGGGGAGGGCGCGCCCGCGCTCGACACCGATGCGCTGCTCGAACAGCTCGGCGGCGGCACGTTTGAACAGGCGGGGGACGGAAGGAGCGCGACGCTCGATTCCAACCTCTCCCTGATGGGGCTGGAGATCCCCGTCCGCTTTACCTTTGACATCGCGCAGGATGGCACGATCTCGCTGGGCGGCGTCTCGGCGGAGCTGTATCTTGCCGACATGAAGATCGCGGCGGCGCTCTCCTATGCGGAGGGCAGCGTGCCCGCCGTCGATATGTCGGACAGCACCGACATCACCCCCTTTGTCATAAACCTCGCGGAGCTGTTCACGGGGGATGCGCTCTCGGCGCAGCTCTCGTATGCAATGGAGGTAGACGGGCGGCCGCTCTCGCTGGAGGGGGAAGTGCAGCTCGACTTCGCCACCCTCGGCGTGAAGGGCAGCCTGAACGTCATCCTCGGCAAAGGGGAGAGCGCACTGAACAAGCAGCTCACCTTTGCCTATTCCGCAGCGGGCGAGGGCGATGCAAAGACGCATTGGGTGTATCTCGCGCTCGACGGCATGCAGCTCAAACTCAACGCCGCCGATGCGGTCACATTCCTGACGGGGCTCCTCGGCGCAGAAGAGGGCGCGGACAGCAATCTCGCGCTCGGCGAACTTCTGACGAAACTGCTCTCCCTCGACTTGGGAACGATGGTGCAGCTGACGGAGGGTTCTGTTGTGCTGGCGGGCGGGGAACTTCTCGCGGCACTCGGGGTGGACTTCGCCCTCGGCGACGTCACGCTCTCGGCTTTGCCGGACGGCATCGGCGTTTCGGCACTCGGCATTTCCGCCCAACTTGCTCCCGCGCAGTCTTTCACGGTAAACGAACAGGACTATGCGGCCTACGCCGACGTCACGCCCGTGCTCGGCACGGTGCGCAAGATCTTGCAGCAACAGGCCATCGCGCTGGGGGGCGAATTCTCCCTGCGCTACGGCGGCACCGCGTTCTCGCTTGCGGTGGAAAACGGCGTGCTCTCCTGGAAGAACGGCTTTGCGCTTTCGCTCGATCTCGCCATTACGGTGGACGGCACGCGGCAGACCATCGGGGTGGAGGCGGACGGCACGCGCCTTCGCCTGCTCTACGGCAGCGTCGGCGTGGAACTTGTCTACGACGATCTGTATCTGCTCTCCGAGGCATTTTCTCAGGTCTATGCGCGCGTCGTCGGCATCCTCAACCGCTCGGTGAGCGGGGAGGGCCTTCCCGCCACGGTGGAGGCGCTGTCCGCACAGCTTGGCGCGGGCGGTGCGGTGACGGAGCTGCTCGCCTCGCTCGACCTTCCCGCGCTGCTCTCCGGCATTGTCCTGGGCGGCGCAACGCAGGCAGAGGGCAGCATTGCGACCATATCCTATCAGGGTATCTCACTCGACGTCCTGCTGCGGGAGGGCGGGCTGGCGCTCTCCCTCGCCAAGACGGCGCTGGGCGACGTGACGCTCTCGGGCGCGCTCTCCCTTTCGGCACAGCTGCCCGCAGGCGGTGGACAGCAGCCCGCGCAAGTGCAGCCGATGACGGCCTCCGACCTTGCCGAACTGCTCGACTTCGTCGGCGCGGCGGTCGCAACGCTTGCCTCCTCCGATGTCACCGTCGGCTTTGCGGGTGAGACGCTGGACGCGCAGGGGCAGAAGGTGTTTGACATTTCCGGGACGCTCGCATGGCATTCGGGCACGCAGAACGGCACGTTCCCCGTGTTCGTCGATCTTGAGAACAAGACGATCACGCTGGAACCGCAGGCATATCTCTACGTTTCTCTGACGCTCGACGAGATCGCCGCGGACGGCACCGACCTCTTCTTCGAGTTCTGGATGCTCGATGCGCATGGCGACGGCGAACTTGATTTCTTCGTGAGCATCTCCAAATATGCGGAAGGGACAACGGATGCGGACGGCAATGAAATTTACATGCCGCTGCGCTTTGCGGTTTCGGCAAGCGATATCCTCACCATCCTCTCGAGCGGGGTCTCCCTCGCGCAGGATACCCTGACGCAGTTCCTGACGGGTATGGGCATCTCGGCGGAGGCGGCGGATACCGTCCTCTCGGTGCTCGACTCCTTCCTCGTCTCCCAATGGCTGAACGGGACGGACAAGGCGCAGCTCTCCGCGCTCGGCAATGTTCTCATGGGAACGCTCGGCATCCGCACCGCGTTGGAAGAGTTCCTCGGCGGCGTTGCCGATGCGGTGGGCGATGCGGCGGAGGACGTCGCCGCGATCGACCCCGGGAAATATCTCTCCTCGCTGGGCATCACGCGCGGGGAGGACGGCTCCGTCACGTTCGGCATCGTGCTCAATTCCGACCTGATCTATGGCGGAAAGGAGCTTGCGCCGCTGTGCATCTCCCTCTCCAAACAGTGGGAGGCGGGCAGCTCGCTGCTCTCGGGCATCTCCCTTGGCGGCATCTGGGGCAACGGCAATGCCGAGTGCACGGGCGTGGAGTTCGGTGTCTCCTACAGCCCGCTCACGCTTAGTGAAAATGCGGACGGCGCATCGCTCGCCGTTCAGGGCGCGGACGATGAGCAGAACGTGCTTGCGCAGCTCTCCTATGCCGACTATGCAAGCTATACCTTTGCGGGCGTGGATGAATTGATCAAGTCCGTCGCCGCTTCCGCAACGCACCAACAGGCGGACGGCACGTATGCTTTGAACGACAGTTTTGTGTTGAGCGGGAACGCCACACTTTCCATCGGCGATTGGGATGCCATCCAAATCGGCGTGGAAGGTGTCAGCGTCCGTGTGGACGAGAATGGCGATATCTGTCTCAATCTGAAGATTTCCTACAAGCGTGAAGGGGTAGGTATCCTTGTATTCCGCAGCAGCGGTACAACGGAACTGACCATCAAAGATGGGTTTGCATACCTGCGCCGCATTGCCGGCGGGACGACCGAATATCGCGTCATGCCTGCCTCCAACTTCCTTGCAGGCATTCTTCAACACCTGTCCTTCATGTTCAATTTCACCTCTTTGGTGGAGGCATTCATTCCCGACGAGCCGACCTCCACCACTCCGACGGTGACGACGGACGACTACGGCATCGTCCTCGGCAATATCCTCAGCCAATATTCCTATCGGGCGGGAGCAGAGGGCGGCAACTGGAATCTGACCCTCAACGGCGGTGCGCTGACGGGCGTGTTGGGCGACATTTCGATCGATCTTGCCTCGGGACACTACAACGGGATAAACAACGTTTTGCGCATGCTGGATGTGACGACATCGATCATCGGCGTTGTCAATATCACGGCGAATCTCACGTTCCGCAATCCCTGCAACGTGTGGGAGGAGGGATGCAGTGACGTCACCTCCGACCTCGCGCAGCTTTTTGACGGCGCGGCGGACGGCATTGCTGCCATCGACTGGGCAGCGCAGGCGGCGGGCTATTATATCGAGCCGCAGCAATCGCAGATCAGGTATACGGTGGACGGCGAAGAGGTTGAACAGCAGTCCGTCTGGCATGTCGGCGATACGCTGCTCTCGGTGCCCGAACTGCCCGACGTCACGCAATACAAAAAGAAGGGCCACACCCTTGCATGGCAGAATTTTACGTTCACCGCAGGTGGCGACAATGTGTACCAAGCATTCAATACGCCTGAAAATTATGATGTGACGCTCATTGCTCCCGTGACGCCTTCCAACGGAGACGACTGGACGGACAACGGCGACGGCACCTATTCCTTTGCCATCCGCCTGCAGTACGGTGCCAAAATTTCCGTTACGTATTACGGAATCACGACCGTCTACACGATGGGGGAGGACGGCGTCCTGCGTGACGACGACGGGAACGCGCTCGATTTAACGAGCTTTGACGCCACGTTCATGACGGCGTCGCTCACGATGCAGGGCGGGAGTATCTCCCTGTTTGAAAACGCAGTCGAAGTCGTCTATTCGGGTGTATTGCTGGAGACGCAGACCGTTTACTATGAGGCGGACCTCGAATACGAACTGCTCGGGGGCGATGTGGATGGGCAGGTGTTCCTCGGCTGGTGGCAGCAGACGGGAGGGCGCTGGCAGCTCTTCACCTCCACCGCCTTTACGGCGGACACGCAGCTGGAAGGGCTTTGGTACAGCGCTACGAGCGGCTCGATGGAAGGTCAGCGCTGGTATGAGTGGCTCAAGGCAAAGGACAGCCACAGCAATACGGTGACTATGAACGGTGTTTTCACCGCCTCGTTTGCCGGGGAGATCGTGCTGAATGCAACCGACTACCGTTTTGCCGTGGACGACAATGCCGAAACGGTGCCCGCCGGTAATGCGGAGGGCGGCACGGGCAACTCCTGCACGATCACCGCTTCCACCAAGGATTATGCACATGCCAGGGTGACGCAGGTCTATTCTTTGAACGGGTATACCATCACCATTGTCTCGGTGGGGCACGGGAAGTATACTTATCATTTCTCTTCCGCTAAAACACTCATGTTCGCCAATCTGACGGTAGATTCGTTCACGATCAAATGATTCTTCTCATGCACAAGGCGCTCCCCGCGGGGAGCGCCTTTGGTTTTCGGACAGCGCAGTGGCTTTCTGCCGAAAAAATTATTCTTTATCGGGAAAAAGTGCGCAAAGCGCCTGAAAAGCAGTTGCATTTTGCGGCGATTTGTTGTAAAATATCATAGCTCCATGCAGAGATGTCTGAGTGGTTTAAGGAGCACGATTGGAAATCGTGTGACGGGGGTGACTCGTCCGGAGGTTCGAATCCTCTTCTCTGCGCCATATATTAAAAACCCCGCTTTTTGGTTAAAATTGCGGGGTTTTTAATATGTATTGGTATGTATTGATGTGTGTTTTGCCCTGTTTTGTTACTAATTTTTGTTACTAAAGCCTTTGCGAACCCGATATCAGCCTATTTTATCTACAATTGTTTGCTTGTCGGATTCGTACATATGCCCGTAAGTCTTGATGACCTGATCCACGGTATCGCTTATCAGGTCGGCGATCACGGTGAAATTTGCGCCCATGTGGATCAGCATGGACACAAAGGAATGGCGCAGGTCATGGATGCGGATAGGTGCAAGGTTCGCTTTGTCGCAGTAGGAACGAAACATCCTGCGAACCTTGTTGTCCCCGAGCGGTCTTTCTCCGCCGAACAGGAACGGGGAGGCGCCGTGAAATGTTTCGAGTTCTTTTTGGACGGTTTTGCAGGCAGGTATGATTTGCGATTTCTCTGCCTTTGTGCTTGTTACGGCGTATGTTTCGTCTGTTCCAAGTGTTTTTCGGGTAATGGATTTGTCGAACACGATCTTGTCCCCGCGAATATCGGAAGGGGAAAGCGCAAGAACTTCTCCCTTGCGGCGTCCCGTATAAAACAGAATTGTAAAGAAAGCATGGTAGACCGGGTCATCGACCACGCCGATAAACTGCGTGAACTGCTCCCGCGTCCAAATCTGCATCGGCGTCTTTTGAATGCGCTTCTTTGGCTTTTTGACTTCTCGCAGATGGTTTGTATAGCCGTACCGCGTTTCACACCAAGATAGAAACGTGCTGAACAAGGCTCGCACATTGCACAAGTACTTGTAGGAGTAAAATTGTTCGTTGCGTTCGTTCTTCATTTTCCAAATTTCGTCTTGCCATTGGTACAGCGTTTCCTTTGTCAGGCGGTCAATGGGCATTTCTCCGAGGAATGGCGACACGAACTTTGCGTAAGATTTCCGTTTGGAATAGATGGAACTTGCCTTATTCTGATTGAACAGAGAGGCGATATATTCGGGTATCAGTTCATCGACGGTCGGGATTTTCTTCTCGACCGTTTTTTTCTTTATCGGATTGTTTTTGACAAGCTCGCATTTGGAAGTAACGAAGTCGGTATAGGCTTGTTTGGCAAGCGTCTTTGTGGCAAACCCTGAAAGGCGCTTTTGCTTTTCTACGCCGTCCAGAGTGACGATGCGGAACACGACGTCGTAGACCTTGCCGCGCCGCGTCATGCGCTCTTGCAGATTGTATTTCGTGGATGAGATATAGTATTCAGTAGGCATCCTGATGCTCCGTATGTAGATAATTCGGAAATTCCGAATTTGTAAGGATTTCTTACAAGTCCCGAATCAGTTTCACGACCAGTCCCAATATCCTGCATTGTTCCAGATCGGCGCCCTCGATTCGTTTGACGGTATACTCGGGGTTTGCCGGTATCAGTTCCAGCCAATTCTCGCCCTGAACATAGTTCACCTTTTTCACGGTTGCCTCGTCCCCGTTGTAGAGAACGACGGCAAGACTTCCGCTGTCAACGGAATCGCAGCGTTTGCAGAGAATCGTGTCTCCGTCCAACAGGCGCGGATACATGCTGTTGCCTTTGACGCGCAAAACGAAATAGTCCTTTTTATCCCCGCTTATCATGGAGGCGGGGATTTCTATTTTTTTACCGGTAGGTATCTCGTCTATGGCGCCGTCGTAGCCTGCGCGCACCGTCCCGATTTCCTCAAACACGAGAAGACGGTCTACGTCGTAGATGTTGGTTGGAATGTTTTCTCGCCCAGTTAGGAAATCAATACTTACACCAAAAAATTCAGCGAGAATTTTCATGTTTTCTACGCTTGGTTCAGCAATATCTTTTTCCCATTTACCAACTGCTTGTTGTGTTACAGAACAGAGTTCGGCAAGGACAGTTTGAGAAACGCCTTTTTTTGTTCTTTCAAGTTTAATTCTTTCGCCAAGCGACATAATACACTCCATAAAATTTATAGTTGTATTATACAACATGTGGTAGTATTTGTCCAACGAAAAAAAGTTGTAAAATATTCCAAAAAATACTTGACAACAACCAAAAGTTGTGCTATTATACAATCACAAAAAACAACGTAGAGTTGTAAAACAAAAAAGCCCCCACGGAGGAGGGGAGGAAGTATGGAAAAAAGGACATTGATTAAACCGCCATTTGAAATGCGGGATGACTTGTTTGAGCTACACTTCGAGAATGGAATCTCGGTTGAATTCTCATGGAAGGGAGAAAATCTTATTTTCTTTGATGTTTTGGTTTATCGGGAATCAGATAATAGGATTACGGATTTGACATATAAATTTTCGGCAACTGGTCAGGCTCTTTCGTCCGAAGAGTTTACGGAAATCTTACGAAAGGTTTCAGAAGTCGGCGACGTTAAGGATATAGTTTAGCCTTCCGGCGGTAGTGTCGAGCAATAACGAGACTTTTTTTATTTCTGTATCATCGGGAAACCGAATGAGAACACCTTCGAGTGTAACCGATATGTGAGCTTTAATATATATGTCTTTTACTTTTACATATTCTATCCAGTTGTTTGTGTATCTTTTCTGAAATATTTCATATGGCGTACCATTTACTTGAAGTACGATCGAGGAAATAGAACAGTCATTGTCTGTAAAATTGACAATATGAAGATCAAACCTATATTCTGTTCTTTTTTCTTCCGTATACACTTTTTGGACTCTTTGTAAATCGCAAGTAAGTGTTCTTTTTGTTACTCTATTTTTTGTGATAGTTCTAATTGTAAAGAAAATTCCTATAATACCGAGGGATGTAACAATATTTGCAATAATGGTTGTCCATGCGACAGTGTCACTCAAGCAGGATAATATCATAGTTCCAACATATCACAACAAAAATCAAAAGTCAAATAAAAAGCCCCCGTTGGGGCGAGGAGGATAATATGCAAAACGAAATGAACTGTGCAAAATCGGCTGCCGATGAGGCAAAGGAACGGGTGGAGGAGGAACTTTCCGACCTCTGCGAAAAAATGAGTAAGCTCACGGTTTTTCTTTACGGGGCAGGGCGCGTTAAAGCAAATTTATCGGATAACATGATAAATCTCATGACACGTCAACTGGACATAATGAAAAATTATGCAAAAACTCTTCAAACTCGGCTTTCCATTTGGGGAAAGAGCAATGAAGAGCTTAAAGACTTCTATAAGGAAAACGACGATACTCAAAAGTGGTTTGGATAATATTCGGTCTGACGAGAGCTGGATTGCGACCAGCCGAAACGCCGTGAGGCGTCACCGATAGCAAGAGACAAATAATTGCGCCGGAAGGAGCGCGCAAAGGAGGTTAAAGGTGAAGAAAGAGAAAAAGCCGATGCTCAATTTGAAGATCATGCGCATCAGGCGCGGCATGACGCAGGTTGAGCTGGCGCAGAAGGTTGGCATTTCGCAGAATGCGTTGTCGTTCTATGAGGTTGGCAGAAGGGCTCCGCGCATGGACGTACTTTATAAGTTGGCAGAAGTTCTCGATTGTGACGTAAAGGATATCGTTTGAGGGAAATCATGACATACGCAAAGCGAGAGGAGATATTCTCAAAGGATTATCTGACAATATCGGACGTTCAGGAGCTGCTCGGCTTGAGCTACGGCGACGCGGCAAAGAAAATCCGTGACATCAAGCGCAGGAACGACCGCTTGGGAATCCAAGGCAAGATTCACGTGCAGGATTATCTGGATTACTTTGCTCTGCCGGCAGACCGTTATGTGAATCCGCAGAGCGAAGTGCGGGAGGGAACATGACGATCGCGTGCAAGAACCATGATCTGATGTTCATCGTGACGTTTCTTGCGGCATGGTATGGGCGGCAGACGAGATTATCGGAAATTCCCCGCGAGGAAATTGCGGGTGTTTTAGAAAAATTTTTCGGAGGATGAGAATGAAGGCAACAATTGTCAAAGACGGCGAAACGCGGGAATTTGAGTGTGACGGGCTTGTGCTCGTTGCCCTGAAAGGTGACAATGCGAGATGCATCATGGAGGGGAAACTTAATCCTGCTCAATGTGCGCTGATGTGCGAATCACTGACCAAGGCAAAGAGGTCTATCATGAACAAAATCGCCGCAGAGGTAGACGACGATGAAGAAGTTGATTCGCTGAAGGCCCTGTTCGAGCTGATCAAAATGTTCAAGGAGTTAGAAGATGACGAATCGTGAATGGTTGAACGGATTGCCGCAGGAACAGTTCGCCGCCATGTTCGGCAGCGGGAACGCCCGCAAGCTCAACCAGAGGGCGCGGGAAGTGTGGCTCGGGGCAAAGCACACCAAGGACGACGAGGTGTTCACGCTCGAGCGGAAGGTCAAGGAGGGGCGAAAGTGAAGGCGTATAAAGGATTTAATCAGGACATGACCTGCCGCAATTTTCAGTATGAAGAGGGTAAGGAATACGAGACGAACAAGGCGAAACTGTGCGAATGTGGCTTTCATGCCTGCCTTGCGCCGCTGGACGTGTTCGGATATTACCCGCCCTGCGACGACAACGGAAATTTAAATAAGTTCCATGAAGTCGAGCTCGAAGAGGTGATCGACGAGCGCGACAATGACACGAAGGTCTGCGCGAAGAAAATCAAAATCGGCGCGGAGCTGAATTTCTTCGGGTTGGCAAAGGCACACGTTGAGTGGGTGAAAGAGCAGGTAGACAAAGAAAAAGCTCAAGAATCCACGGGCAATCGGAGCGCGGCGACCAATACGGGCAATCGGAGCGCGGCGACCAATACGGGCGATCGGAGCGCGGCGACCAATACGGGCGATCGGAGCGCGGCGACCAATACGGGCGATCAGAGCGCGGCGACCAATACGGGCGATCGGAGCGCGGCGACCAATACGGGCGATCGGAGCGCGGCGACCAATACGGGCGATCGGAGCGCGGCGACCAATACG
>CALVLT010000023.1 GCA_944340905.1 uncultured Clostridia bacterium | reverse complement strand
GACAACGCCACGATGGACGTGCACTTCAACCCCAACGGCTCGGCGGCGGCGATCGAGGGCATCCTCTCGCCCGACGGCAGGGTGTTCGGCAAGATGGGTCACGCCGAGCGCAAGGGCGCGGGCCTGTACCGGAACGTCGCCGGCGAATACGACATGAAGCTGTTCGAGAGCGCGGTGAAATATTACAGATAAGGGTTCACGAATTTCTCCGAGCAAAGGCTCGGATAAATTCCGTGATTTCAGGGAAAACGCCGCCGCGACAAGGCTGCGGCTCGTTTTCCATCTGCGGGCGCATCTCAGGGCTTAACAATATACTGCGCCCGCATTCACCCTGTCTCGGCGGCACCAAGGAAGAGTGCCGCCTCGGGCACGAAATCGCCCCTGAAATGGCGATTTCTTAGTTCGTCGTGCGCGCACAGCGCACCGCGCTGGTGCGTATAACGCACTCCTCACCCCCATAAGCGCAGGTATGTGCAAATTGAGTCCCGCTGCGAAAAAAGTGTGATTTTCCTTGCGTCATTATTATAGCAAGGGCGCAAGTAGGCTTCCCCTTGGGGGGAAGCTCCGCCGAAGGCGGTGATGAGGGTGTTGCTCGTCAACCGTCATAACTTCGCCTCTTCGAGGCTACATCGAGCCTGCGGCTCTCGTGCGTCACGGCTACGGAATACTCCTGCAAGCAAGTATTCCTTGCGCGTGTCGGGCGTGTGCCGCCTGCGGCGGCGAGCAGAGGAGCCGAAGGCGACGCAGAATCCCCCCTTACATTGTCTTATGGGCACAAAAACGCGGCGGACCGCGCAACCGGCGAACGGCAAATTGAGAAGATCAACGGAGATGAACATGAAATCGGATATTGAGATCGCGCAGAGCGCAAAGCTCAGGCCCATCCTTGACATTGCGAGGGGCGTCGGGCTTTCAGAAGACGACATCGAATATTACGGAAAGTACAAGGCGAAGATCAGCCTTTCCGTCATGTCGCGCAGCAAGAGGCGGGGAAAGCTCGTTCTTGTCACGGCGATCACGCCCACGCCGGCGGGCGAGGGCAAGACGACGACCACCATCGGGCTGGCGGACGGCATGCGGCGGCTGGGCAAGAACGTCGTCGTGGCGCTGCGCGAACCCTCCCTCGGCCCCGTGTTCGGCGTCAAGGGGGGCGCAGCGGGCGGCGGCTATGCGCAGGTGGTGCCCATGGAGGAGATCAACCTCCACTTCACGGGCGATATGCACGCCGTGGGCGCGGCAAACAACCTGCTCGCCGCCATGCTCGATAACCATATCTTTCAGGGGAACGCGCTCGGCATCGACAAGGATCGTATCACCTGGAAGCGCTGTGTGGATATGAACGACAGGCAGCTGCGCTTTCTTGAAGACGGGTTAGGCGGCGGCAAGAACGGAGTTCCCCGCAGGGACGGGTTCGAGATCACCGTCGCCAGCGAGGTGATGGCGATCCTGTGCCTTGCCACCTCGCTTGCCGACCTGAAGGCGCGCCTTAGCCGCATCGTCGTGGGATATACCTATGAGGGCAAGCCCGTCACGGCGGGCGATCTGAAGGCGGCGGGTGCCATGTGCGCCCTTCTGAAGGACGCGCTCAAGCCCAACCTCGTGCAGACGCTCGAGGGCACGCCCGCCATCGTGCACGGCGGCCCGTTCGCCAACATTGCGCACGGGTGCAATTCCGTCGTGGCGACGCGCACGGCGCTCGCCCTCGGCGATTACGTCGTCACCGAGGCGGGGTTCGGCGCCGACCTCGGCGCGGAGAAATTTCTCGACATCAAGTGCCGCTGCGCGGGCCTCGTGCCCGATGCGTGCGTGGTGGTCGCCACCGTGCGCGCGCTCAAGATGCACGGCGGCGTGGCAAAGGCCGACCTTGCGGCGGAGAACCTGCCCGCCCTCGCGGCGGGGCTGCCCAACCTTCTGCGCCACGTGCGCAACATGCGCGAGGTGTACGGTCTTCCGGCAGTGGTGGCGCTCAACCGCTTTCCCACCGATACGGACGCCGAGATCGCCCTCGTCATGCGCGAATGCGAAAAGCTGGGCGTGCAGGCGGTGCTCTCCACCGTCTGGGCAGAGGGCGGCAAAGGGGGCGAGGCGCTCGCCCGCGCGGTCGCGGATTTGTGCGAACGTGGCAGCAATTTCAGGTACTGCTACGATGAAAAACTGTCCATCAAGGAAAAGATCTTAGCCGTCGTGACGAAGGTGTACGGCGGCGACGGCGCGGCGTATACGCCCGAGGCGGAGGAGGAGATCGCACGCCTGGAGGCGCTCGGGTTCGGAGGCCTTCCCGTCTGCATGGCAAAGACGCAGTATTCCTTCTCGGACGATGCCAAAAAACTGGGCGCGCCCGAACATTTCACCGTCACGGTGCGCGGCGCAAAGGTATCCGCGGGCGCGGGATTCGTCGTCGTGTTCACGGGCAATATCCTCACCATGCCCGGCCTTCCGCCCGTTCCCGCCGCCGAAAAGATCGACGTGGATGAGAACGGCGTCATCACGGGCCTGTTCTGATGCAGATACAGCTGCTCAAAGACGCAATACCGCCCCTTCTGGAGTGGTTCCGCGCGCATAAACGCGACCTGCCGTGGCGGCACGACCGCACGCCCTATACCGCGCTCGTCGCCGAACTCATGCTGCAGCAGACGCGCGTGGAGGCGGTGAAGGAGCGCTACTTGCGCTTTCTTGCGGCATTTCCCACGCCCGAGGCGCTCGCCGCCGCCGACGAAGAGGAAGTGCTGAAAGCCTGGGAAGGGCTGGGCTACTATACCCGCGCGCGCAACCTGCACAGGGCGGCAAAGGTCATTGCGGAAAGGGGGTTCCCCGCAACGTTTGAAGGGGTGCGCGCCCTCCCCGGCGTGGGCGATTATACGGCGGGCGCGGTCTGTTCCATCGCGCTGGGACTGCCCGTCCCCGCAGTGGACGGCAACGTCCTGCGCATTCTGAGCCGCTTGTATGCGGACGATTCCAACATCGACGATGCCGCCACAAAGGCGGCGTATGCCGCGCTGCTGCGGCAGGTGTACCCGCCCGAGACGGCGGATTTCTGCGAGGCGCTCATGGAGTTGGGCGCCATCGTGTGTGTTCCCAACGGAGCGCCTGCGTGCGGGGCATGTCCGTGGTCGGGGGTATGCAGAGCGCATCTTGCGGGCAGGGAGGAGTGCTACCCCGTCCGCGCCCCCAAGCGGGCAAGGCGGCGGGTGGAGGCCGCCGTCTGCGTGCTGCGCTGCGGGGAGAAGTACGCGCTCGAAAAGCGCCCCGCCAAGGGACTGCTGGCAGGGCTGTGGCAGTTTCCCTTCTTCGAGGGCGCGCCGCCCGAACTCGGCGAAGTGCTCGCCGAAAAGCGCGCAACGCACATCTTCACGCACGTGGAATGGCACATGACGGGGCGGCTCATTCGCACAGAGAGCGAACGCTCTCCCTACACATGGGTGACGGCGCGCGAACTGCGGGAAAAGTACGCCGTTCCCTCCGCTTTCCGTGCATTTATGGATTGGGTGAAGTGAAATTATAATGTACAATGTATTCCGCAGGGGGGCGGGGCATCATCGATGCCCCGCCCCCCCTGTGATCTTTAATAATCGGAAAGTCCCAACAGATAGTCGGTCGTCACGTTGTAAAATTTCGCCATATCGGCAAGGAGGGGCAGGGGCGGCTCGCGCTGAGCCTTTTCGTAGTGCAGATAGGTGACGCTGTTCGGCCCTAGCGCCTCGGCAACTTGTTTTTGCGTCAGAGCGCGCTCGCAGCGCAACTCTTTCAGCCGTTTTCCCAGCAAAATTTCCATCATTCCGTCCTCATTTCTTGACATATTACCATTTTGGTAGTACAATCTGTTTGTAACTACCATTTTGGTAGCCATCTTAAATATCCATTCACGAAAGAGAGCTTCGGCTCTTTTTTCTTTTGCAAGCGAGCGCAAATTTCCGCAAACAGGTTTACTTTCTCCCGAAAGTATGCTATAATCAAACCATGTTCCGGCAGATCGTCGCATTTGACGTGGGGGACAGGCGCGTGGGCGTTGCCTTCAGCGATCCGTTCGGCGATTACGCCGTTCCCTCCGATACCTACTTCCGCACGGGGGACTTCGCGCGCGACGTCAGGGCGCTCGCCGACCTTGCGCGGGCAAGGGGCGTCGAGGTCGCGGTGGTGGGGCTGCCCCTCAACGAGGACGGCTCCGAGAGCGTCCAGAGCGAAAAGACGCGCCGCTTTGCCGCCGCGCTCGAGGGGGAGGGCCTGCGGGTCATTCTGGAGGACGAGCGGTACACGACGCGCGCGGCGCGCTCCGACCTCGTTCAGATGGGCGTCTCGCAGAAAAAGGACAAGCGCAAAAAACAGGTGGACTCCATCGCCGCGGCGTACATTCTGGAGAGCTGCCTTGCAAAAATCAAACAGGGAGAAGTGCTATGAAAGAGGAACGCAACGATTACACCGAGGACGACAATATCGTCGAGCTTGTGGACGACGAGGGCAACACCTTCCGGTTCGAGCATCTGATGACGTTTGAATACAAGGACAACTGGTACATCGCGCTCACCGAACTCAAAGAGGCCGCCGAGGAGACGGAGGACGAGGACGACGCGGAGGAAGTCGCCATCTACCGCATCGAGGGCGACGAGGAGAACGAGACGCTCGTGCAGCTCGAGGACGACGAACTGGACGAGGCGTTCGCCGAATTCTGCGCGCAGTATGAGGACTTCGAGGACGCGGACGAGGCGGCCGCCCTCGAACCGGACGAAGAATAAGGCGGCGACCGCCGCAGCGCCTCCATGCAATGGGAAAGGCGCGCGCAAACAGAACATACAGCCCCCGTCGGAACATGCCGTCCCGACGGGGGTATTCAGCTTTTGCCCATTGCAGCCATTCAGAGCGGAACGAAGTGGAACGAAGAATCCCGAAGTACGTCGTCTTAGGGGCAAGAGAACGCGCCTCGCCCCCTTAACACTTGTTTTAAGGGGGGATGTCTGCAAGGACAGGGGGGATCATGCTCGCTACTCTTTGCGGGGGGATTCTTCGCTATGGGCTGCGCCCTCCGCTCTGAATGACACATAGCCAAAGGGACGGTGAAAAGCTGTTCACCGCCGGATTTGTTCATTCGCATACGAGGGCGCAAGCGGATTGCTTTTTCGGTGCGAATATGGTATCATGAAATGGAAAAATACGAACCCGATCATAAAACGGAGCAGTTTATGGCAGATCATATTGAAGTGCGCGGGGCGCGGGTGCACAATCTGAAAGATATCGACGTGGACGTACCGCTGAACAAGATCGTCGGCATCGCAGGCGTTTCCGGTTCGGGCAAGTCCTCGCTCGCCCTGGGCGTGCTGTATGCGGAGGGTTCGAGGCGCTATCTCGAGGCGCTCTCCACCTATACGCGCCGCCGCATGACGCAGGCGGCAAAGGCGCAGGTGGACGAAATTTTGTATGTTCCCGCGGCGCTTGCGCTGCATCAGCGGCCCGCCGTTCCGGGCATCCGCAGCACGTTCGGAACGGGCACGGAACTGCTGAACAGTCTGCGCCTCATGTATTCGCGCCTGGCGAGCCACCGCTGCCCCAACGGGCACTATCTGCCGCCCACGCTCGCCGTGGCTGCGGAACGCGAACTCGTCTGCCCCGTGTGCGGCGAAAAGTTCTATGCGCCCTCCGCCGAGGAGCTGGCGTTCAACAGCCAGGGCGCCTGCCCCGCCTGCGGGGGAACGGGCATCGTGCGCACGGTGGACAGGAACACGCTCGTGCCCGACGAGAGCCTCACCATCGACGAGGGGGCGGTCGCGCCGTGGAACTCGCTGATGTGGTCGCTGATGACGGACGTGTGCCGCGCGATGGGCGTGCGCACGGACGTGCCCTTCCGCGATCTGACACAGCGGGAGAAGGACATCGTGTTTGACGGCCCCGCCGAAAAGAAACATATCCTGTACCGCGCCAAAAATTCCGACGTGGCGACGGAACTGGATTTTACCTACTACAACGCCGTGTATACTGTGGAAAACGCGCTCTCCAAGGTCAAGGATGAGAGCGGCATGAAGCGCGTGGAAAAGTTTTTGAAACAGGAACCCTGTCCGGACTGCGGCGGAACGCGGCTGAGCGAACGGGCGCGCGCACCCCGCCTGCGCGGCATCTCCCTTGCCGACGCCTGCCGCATGACGCTGACCGATCTTCTGGATTGGGTGAACGGCGTGCCCGCAAGCCTGCCCGAGGAGATGCGCCCGATGGCACAGAGTATCTGCGATTCATTCCGCACCGTCGCAAAGCGGCTCATGGACCTGGGGCTGGGCTATCTGACGCTCGACCGCGCCGCAGCCACGCTCTCCACGGGGGAGCGCCAGCGCATGCAGCTCGCGCGCGCTGTGCGCAACCGCACGACGGGGGTGCTGTACGTGCTGGACGAGCCGTCCATCGGACTGCATCCCTCCAATATCACGGGGCTGATCGGCGTCATGCGCGACCTGGTCGCCGACGGCAATTCCGTCGTACTGGTCGATCACGACACGCAGATCCTGCGCGTGTCCGATCACATCATCGAGATGGGGCCGGGCGCGGGCGCGGACGGCGGCTGCGTGATCGCGCAGGGGACGGTGGCGCAGATTGCACAGAACGAACACTCCAAGATCGGCCCCTATTTTTCGGATACGTTGCAGGAAAAACTGCGCCCGCAGGTGCCTGCGCACGAATTGTTCGCACAGGGCTGCATCCGCATATCGACGGGCGCGATCCACACCGTCCGCCCGCTGGAGGTCAGCATTCCGAAGGGCAGGCTCACCGTGGTGACGGGGGTGTCCGGTTCGGGCAAGACGACGCTCATTCTCGAGAGCCTTGTCCCCGCGCTCGAGGCAGCCATTCAGGGCGCAAAGTTGCCCGAACATGTCCGTGCGGTACAGGCGGAGGGGATCGGGCAGGTCAAGCTCATCGATGCGACCCCTATCGGCATCAACGTGCGCTCCACCGTCGCGACCTATGCGAACGTGCACGACGAGCTGCGCAAAATTTTCGCGCGCACGGCGGACGCCAGGGCGCACGGGTATAAGGCGGGGGATTTTTCGTACAACACGGGCGCGCTGCGCTGCCCTGTCTGCGACGGGACGGGCGCCATCAGCCTGGACGTGCAGTTCCTGCCCGACGTGGAGATCGCCTGCCCCGAATGCCGCGGGACACGCTATGCAAAAGATGCACATGCGGTGCGTTATCAGGCGGGGGAGGGCAAGGCGTATTCGCTGCCCGATCTGATGGCGATGAGCGTACAGACCGCGCTCGGCGCCTGCTGCGGCATGAAACTTGTGTGCCAGCGGCTGCAGGTGCTCTGCGATCTCGGGCTGGGGTATCTGACGCTCGGGGAGGCGACGCCCGGTCTGTCGGGCGGCGAGGCGCAGCGCCTCAAACTTGCGAGCGAGATGGACAGGGCGCAGCAGGATGCGCTGTTCGTGTTCGACGAACCGACGATCGGGCTGCACCCGCTGGACGTAAAGACGCTCGTCGGCGTATTTCAGACGCTCATCGATCACGGGGCGACGGTCATCGTCATCGAGCACGACCTTGACGTCATCCGCTGTGCGGACTACGTCATCGATATGGGACCGGGCGGCGGCGACGAGGGCGGCAGGATCGTTGCCGCAGGCACGCCGGAGGAGATCAGGCGCGCTCCCGAGAGCAGAACGGGGAAATTTATCTGAGGCTGAAGGCTTGCCTGAGGGCCGTCCGCATTCTTTGCGGACGGCTTTTTTTGATGCGATTTTTATTCGGAAAATATAAAGGACAGGGCTTGCCAGGGGGCGCGGGGTGTGCTATAATGGGAGATAGTTCAACCGATCGACAGGAGAAAAATATGAGGAAGAAAGAGTACGAACAGTTTGAAACGGCGGGCGTTCTGCCCGCGCGCGCCTACTACATTCCCTTTGCGCAGGGGGAGAACGCCTTTGCGCCGCGGCGGGAGAGCAGCCGCTATCTCGATCTGAACGGGACGTGGCGCATCCGTGCCTATGAGAGCGTTCTGGACGTGGAGGAGGACTTCTATGCGCACGCACCCGAACGGGAGATCCCCGTGCCCTCCTGCGTGCAGATGCACGGCTATGACGGGCTGCAATATGTGAACGTGCGCTATCCCTTCCCCTTCGATCCGCCTCACGTGCCCAACAAAAATCCCGCCTATCACTATGCGCGCACCTTCACGCTGCAAACGAAGGGCATGCGGCAGTATCTGTGCTTTGAAGGGGTGGATTCCTTCTTCTATGTGTACGTCAATCATCGCCTCGTCGGCTATTCGCAGATTTCGCACCGCCTGTCCGAATTTGACGTCACCGACTTCGTGCATGACGGCGAGAACGCGCTCGACGTCCTGGTGCTGAAGTGGTGCGCGGGGTCCTATCTCGAGGATCAGGACAAGCTGCGCTATACCGGAATTTTCCGCGACGTATACATCTTGTCGCGCCCGCAGGGGCACATTTCGGACTACCGCGTCACGGCGGGGGCGGACGGCCACGTCACCTTTTTGCTGGAGGAGGGGGAGCAGGCGCAGGTCACATTCTGCGGCGAGAGCAAGCTGGCAAAAAGGGGCATCCCCGTGGAATTTTTCGTCCGCGGCGGGCAGGTGTGGAGCGCGGAGACGCCCGTTCTCTACGACATGACCATCGCCTGCGCGGGCGAGGTCATCGGCGAGAAGGTGGGGCTGCGCACGGTGAGCATCGAGGGGGGCGTGTTCCTCGTCAACGGGCAGGCGGTCAAGCTGTGCGGCGTCAACCGCCACGATGCGAACTGCCTGACGGGCGCCACCGTCACCGTGGAGGATATCCGCCGCGACCTGACGCTCATGAAAATGCTCAACGTCAACGCCGTGCGTACCTCGCACTACCCGAACATGCCCGAGTTCTACCGCCTGTGCGACGAGATCGGGCTGTACGTCATGTCCGAATCGGACTTGGAGGCGCACGGCTGCACGATGCGTTTCCCGGGCTGCAATTATGAAAAGGAGTACGACGTCATCGCCAAGGACGAGCGCTTTTGCGCAGCCATCGTCGCGCGGCAGGTGTGCAACATCGTCGTGCAGAAGAACAGGCCGTGCGTCGTCATCTGGAGCCTGGGCAACGAGGCGGGCTGCGGGGAAAATTTTGCCGCCGCGTCCGCATGGGTGAAGGGGTACGACGCCACGCGTCCCGTGCACTACGAGCGCTCCACGCTCATCTACGGCGACGGCAGCAGGCTGAACGAGTACGGCCCGATCGCCGACATGGTGAGCGCCATGTATCCCTCCGTGGCGGAGATCGTACACAATTATGCGGAACGTAAGGAGGAAACGCGGCCCTTCGTGCTGTGCGAATACTGTCACGCGATGGGCAACGGCCCCGGGGATTTCAGGGAGTACTGGGAGCTGTTTCGTTCCTCGCCGCGCTACATGGGCGGCTTTGTGTGGGAGTGGGCGGATCACGGCATTCTCAGGGACGGGAAGATGCTCTACGGCGGCGACTACGGCGAAGTGCTGCACGACGGGAACTTTTGCATGGACGGCATTCTGACCGCCGACCGCCGCATCACACAGAAGTCGCTGGAGATGAAGAAGATCTACGAACCCGTCCTGTTTGAGCGGGAGGGTGCGCGGCTGTGCGTGACTTCGCGCTATCTGTTCGCGCGCCTGCGCGCGGAGCTGGTGCTTACCCGCTGGGAGGGGGGAGCGTGCATCGGCGAAGAGGCGTTTGAACTTGACCTCGCGCCCGGAGCGAGCGCGCAGTTTTCGCTGCCCGCCGCGCACGTCGTCACCGCGTCCGTGCGCCTTACCGGGGCGCAGGGCGTGCTGCCCGCGGGACATGAACTCGCGCACGCGGGCTGGACGCAGGAACGCAGCTTTGCCACGCCGCTTGCGCACGCCGACTGCACGTTCACGCAACAGGGCAGGTACCTTGTCGGACAGGCAAAGGGGCTGCATATCGCCATCGACCGCGCGTCTGGCGAGGTGGTGCGGCTGGGCACAAAGGACAATCTTCTGCATGCGCCGCTGCGGCTGAACGTGTGGCGCGCGCCTACCGACAACGACATCAACTGCCTTCCCAAGTGGCGCGATACCCTTCTGCACGCCGTGCAGGAGGCAAAGGAGGTCGCCGTTTCGGGCAATACGGTGACGGTGAAGGGCTACCTTGCCACGGCGCACTACATGCCCTCCGTGTACTTCACGCTGGTCTATACGCTCCATGAAGGGGGGCTGGGCGTCGCGCTCTCGTGGCAGTGTGCCGAATTCATCGACTTTCTTCCCCGCATCGGGCTGTACTTCGCGCTGCCGAAGGCGTTTGAAGGGGTGCGCTACTACGGCTACGGCCCCTGTGAGAGCTATATCGACCGCCGCCTTGCGTGCGTGAAGAATATCTATTCCGACCGCGTGAGGAACATGGAGGTGGACTACGTGAAACCGCAGGAGAACGGTAGCCACTTCGATACCGAGTGGCTAGAGGTGACGGACGGCGCGCGCACCCTGCGTGCGGAGGGGAAGTTCTCCTTCTCCGCGTTACCCCGTTCGCCGTGGGAGTACACCGCCGCCGCACACGACTGGCAGCTCCCCGAGGGCAGTGCCGCGCACGTGTGCCTCGATTTCTTCATGTCGGGCGTCGGCTCCAACGCCTGCGGCCCCGCGCTGGATGCGCGCTGGCGCACCCCCGCCAAGGGGGAAGGAAAACTCACGCTCATTTTCAAATAAGTCTTGCGCAACAGACCGCCGCCCTCCCGCGGCGGTTTTTTGCGCTGCATGAAAAACGGTATTTTTTCTATGGCGAAGGACTTGACAGTACGGGGGGGGGGAGACGGTATAATAGAGAAGACAAAATCATATGGGGGAAGGTATGAGAAGGCATTTTTGGAAAGTGCTTGCGGCGGTCGTTGCGGCGCTGTGTCTTGCTGCGGGACTGGCGGCATGCACGCCCTCTGCGGAGGAAACACCGGGTCAGGAAACGCCCGGGGAACCTGGAACGCCCGAGGAACAGACGCTCACGCTGACGCTGGACGCGCAGGGCGGGGAATTGGACGCCGCGTCCGTCACGGTGGAGGCGGGCGAGAGCGCCGCTTTGCCAACACCCGAGAAGAACGGCTATCTGTTTGACGGCTGGTACTTTTCGGCGGAGGAGGGCGCACAGGCGGTCACGGAGGAGACGGTGTTCACGCAGAGCGTGACGCTGTACGCGCACTACACGCTGCGCTTTTCCTACGAGGGGGAGGCGGATTTTTCCACATTTGATTTTGCGGTGGGCGACAATGCAACGTATTTGCAGGAGTCCGTTCTCTACTATGCGCCCGCCGCCGAGGTGGAGCGGGTGGAGGCGCTCATCGAAATCGACGGCGTGCCGCTCGGCAGCAACTCGAACAACACGGTGGATGAGGTGCAATTTACCGCCGACGGGGAGAATACGCGCATCACCTTTTCCTTTGACTGGCTGTTCGGCAGGGCGGGGGAATATTCCCTGCTGCTGCGCGTCACGCGCACGGACGGCAATGCGGAAGTGTTCACGCAGTCTTTTGCGGTGGAGGAGACAGCCGCGCAGGCTGGCGACGTGCTGCGCTACTTCTATTTGCCGGTATCTTCCGTTTCTTTGGATGTTTCCTGGGACGACATGTCGGAAAGCGACGTGCCGCCCGACATTGCGGCGGCGCGCACGGCCTATCTGGTGGCGGCGGTCTGGTATGTGGGCAGCATGCAGGGGGAAGTGAGCGCGGCATGCTCCGGCCTTGGCGACAGTGCGCAGACGAATGCCATGCGCGAGGAAGGGGTCGCCGTGGCGGCAGCGGCGGTGTATGTGGGCGTCGGCGGCGACCATGTTCTCACGCTCTCCCTTTCCGTGGGTGAACAGAGCGCTCAGCAGGCGGCGTTCACCTTCCGCCTGCACGACCGTCTGGTCGTCGGCCTCTCGGCGCAGGACGTCGCAACGCAGTTTGAAGAGGGGGCGTATTTCTCCCTCGGGCAGGACGGATATATTGAGGCGAGCTTTGACGACGGAACACAGGGCGTGCTTTCCGAAAGCGAGTACACGGTGGAAGTGTATGGCACGGGCAGCGCACCCGTCGATCTTGCCGAACCTCTTGCAGGAGGAACGTACACAGTCTATATCACGGCGCAGTATGGCGCGGCGTATGACAGCTATGAAATCACGGTCACGCACACCCACATGTGGGGAGAGACCTCCTTCAACGGCCTGCACAAGTGCGGGGTGTGCGGCGAGGAAAGTCCCGCCGTCTATTCCGCCGCGCTTGCGGACACCATCACGGCAGGGGCGTGGGGCAGCGAGGCAGCCATTGCGGACGGCGGTTCTTCACTTGCACAAAGGGCGGGCAGCGGCTTTACTTACGGCACGCTTTTGCGCGGCCAGACGACCGCGTTCGCGGGCACGTTCGACGAAGTGACGGGTTCCGCCGCATGGGATACGCCGCTCGTCGGATTCTACACGGGCAGCAGCGGCGTCCTTCTGCGCATGGACAACTGGACGATCCGCGAGGCCCCTGATGGACTGTTCTCCAATCCTGAGAGCGGTGATTGTGCCCCCGCATACGGGCGTGCGTCGGTCGGAACAAATGAGTGGGTGGTATTCCGCACGGGGGACAGTTGGAACGCCGCCGATGCCGTGGGCGGGGCGTACACGCTGGAATATTACTTCGACCACAGCGGCATTCTCACCGTTACGCAGACCATCGTCGGGAATGGCGTCACGCTGGAACAGGTGAACAGCGTGTGGCTGCCCCGCGAGGTGACAAGCGTGAACCTCTTTCTCTACGGCGAGGACTGCTCCTACACGCTAAGCAAGGTGGAGTGTTCCATCAACAGGGTGCTGTTCCGGTTTGCGTATATTCCGGAATCGAGTTATGACGCCGGTGCAACGTTTGATTTTTCGGGAACGAAGGTCGAAATTCTCTTTGATGAAGGAGAGAGGATATTGTCCGCAGATGAATATGCGGTGTATACCGAAACTGCGGAGGGCGTGCGCACCCGTTTGACGGAAAACACGCGGCTGACCACGGACATGGTGCGCGTCGTCATCGTCTGGGGCAGATATGATTTTGAGTTTGGATTGGACGTCGCGGGCACGTTCTATACCCCGACGGTGGAGGGCACGGCATATCTGAACGCTCCCTCGCGCGTGCGCGTGAATTTCGGTCAGCCTCTTTCGGAGGGAATGATCCTGAGCGTGGGGGAGGACGACAAATGGCTCAGTCAAATTCGTGCGGGCGATGCGCTTGGTGGATTGACAGTCGCGGAAATAAATTTGACGGCGGGGTTTATCGACTTCACTGTGCCCGCCCTGCTTCCCGCATCGGGACAGCTCACCTATTCGGTTGAGCTGATCGGCGGTCGCTACGACGTCATTGCCACAGTGCAGATCGGGTACAGCGCCGTCCTTTCGGCAGAGGGAAGCGGGTATGTGCAGGCACAGAACGGCATGATCCTTTCGGGCACGGCGCAAAACATCTATTTGTTCGTGCCAAGGAGCGCTTTTTCAGAGGGGGCAGGCGGACTCGAATGCGTCATGCAGCTGCGCTTTGCCGTGAAGGACAAGGCGGGCGCGGAACGTGCGCCCTATGAGTTCCATCTCTTTGAAGACGACATGGCGGGCGGCTGCGCCGCACTGATGGACGCCATTCGCGCATTCTATCCCCTCGATGCCTGCGGCGGGAATATGTATCTCGTCGTGTTCGATGCGCAAAAGACGGGCGGCGCGCTCGAACTCGTCGCGGAAGGCGAAACGCCCGCGCTGTATACCTTGGAGGGAGAAGTGCTCACGCGGCATACGGCGCAGGGCGAGGCGGCTGTTGTTCGCGCGGCGACCTGCGGTGAACGCGGCATCGCGGCGTATCGGGCGGGAGAGTATCTGTTCGGCATTTCCTATATTGACCCGTCGGGCGAACACGCCTTTGCGGGCGAGGGGACGCAGCAGACCTGCTCGGAGTGCGGCGCGCAGCGCGAGCGCATCGCGCAGGGCGGGGAGCAGTACGATGCCATTCTGCCGCCCGCATCGTTCATAGTGAACACGGACCTCTCCGAGGTCTGGTGGAACGAGGGCGGCGGCACACCCGTCGGCAGGGACCTGCTCGGTCTGCTCACAGGGAACTTCCTCGTCCGCTTTACGTGGACGCAGACGGGGGACAGCCGACAGATGTACGGCGCGGCGCAGCTCTGGCACAGCGAACGCAGGTTCTGGACGCTGCAGGGCAACGGCAGCGTGGACGGCGAGATGACGGCGCAGACAGACTTCCCCGCCGCGATCCGCTTGTTTACCAAGACGGTGGGGGAGGAGACGCAGAGCACGGAGGCGGAGAGCAATGCGGCGCTCAATCCCTACCTGACCTGGGACGAGAGCGACTACGACGGCAGCTATACGCTGACGGTGCGGCGCATCGGCAGCGAGCTGTATGCGGAGCTTGTCTTTGCGGCGGAGGACGGCGCGGTGTACACCGTCACCTGCACGCAGAGCGGCTTTCCCACGGACGGCGTCATGTGTTTCCTTGCGGGCAACCCCTGCCTTGCGCAGGACGTCGCCCTGTCCGTCGGAACGCTCACGCCCGTATCCGAAGCCGCACAATAGTTCGGCGCATGTTGTCATTCTGCCGCCCTCGCGCGTCCCTTCGCGCGAGGGCGGCTTTTGTGTAAATAAAAGCATGCCTTTCCCTTGGCGCCGCCAAGACGCTGTCTGCGGAGCAGAAGGAAGGAGTTCTCGCCCCCCTTAACGCCGTAGGCTTTAAGGGGGGACGTCGGCTTTGCCGACAGGGGGGATTCTACTCCGCTCGAGGGGATTCTTTGGGGGCTACGCCCCTCTGAATGACGCGGCAGTCTTGTCCGCCAACCGTCACAACTTCGCCCCTTCGGGTCTACATCGAGCCTTTGGCTCTTGTGCGCCACGGCTGCGGAATACTTCTGCAAGCAGGTATTCCTTGCGCGTGTCGGGCGTGCGCCGCTCCGCGTCGGGCAGAGCGCAGCGAAGAATCCCCTCGTATGTTGTCTTAGGGGCATGAGAACGCGAACACTATCCCCCCTTAACACTTTTTAAGGGGAAATTGCTTTTCTCATGACTTGGGTGCGGCGAGTTTGACGTCGATGCTGCCGCACAGCACTTCCGCATAGGAGTAGGCGGTCTTTCCCAAAAATCCCTCGTCGTCGGGGCGGACGGTGAACAGGGCGGGATAGACGCCCGTCAGGGTGCCGCAGAACCGCTGCACCTTGTTGCGCCCGAGGCGGACGGTGACGTCCACCTGTTTGGACTGATAGTCGCGGATGCGGCGTTTGACGCGCGCAATGTCGTTGTTGGGTTTGATCATGCCCTGATTTTTGACAAACTCTCCGAAAAATATACTCCGTTCGCCCCCGCCTTCCCCCGCGCGGCAGGCATAAGCGGGGGAACAGGCGCATACGATGAAGGGAAAATCTTATTTTCGGGAGTGAAGATGATGAAGACTCAGACGGAGACTTTCCGCGGATACGGCAAACTGTTCGGACTTGGCGCGCAGACGGCGGTGGAGTGCCGTTTCCCCGAGGCGGAGACCGTGCTCTCCGCGCACGCCTGCGCCCATCTTGCGGGCGCCGAGGCGGGCAACGGCGAGGTGCGCTATTACGGGCGCGCCCTCTTTTCCATTGTCTATGAGGATGCGCAGCGCCATGTCTGCCGCGCCGAAAAGGGGGTGGAATTCTCGGCGATCGCCCGCGACGAGCGCATCGTGCCCGCCCACACCGTGCGCGCACAGCTCGCCGTGGAGAACGTCTCGGTGCGCAAGGAGGGCGCAAGCATCTTTGTCACGGCGCTGCTCGGCGCCGACATTGCATTGTTCGGAGAGCAGACCTTCGACTACCTGTCGGGCGGCGACCTCGTGTGCAGGCGCGATCCCGTCAGCGTCTACACCGCGCACCTTGCTGACGGCACGACGGAGGTGGAGGACGACTTCGAGGTAGGGCGCATCGGCGATATTTTGCAGCATGCCGAGACGGTGCACATCAACGCCGTCGCCTGTCAGGCGGGCGCGCTGCGCACGGAGGGCGAGGTGTTTCTGGGCGTGCTCGCCCTGCGCGGCGAGGACCTCGTCTCCTTCGAGCGCCTCATTCCCTTCACCATGGAGATCCCCTCCGAGGCGGCGCAGCCGGGCTGCCGCGCGCAGGTGCGCGTCACCGTGCCCGAGGTCAACCTCACCGCCGATGCCGACGAGGAGAAGGGCGTCTGCCGCATCCGCGCCACCCTCGTTCTGCGCGCGCAGGGCGTCATCTGCGAGGAGGTCGCCGTGGACGGCGTGACGGACGCCTTCTCGCGCACCAACAAGGTAAAGCTCTCCTACTCGGAGAGCGGCAGCGAGGGAACGGGGGAGACGACGCAGTTTACCGAGCGCGTCTCGGGCCGCGCGGCGCTCTCGTCGGGGCTGAACTTTTCGGATACGCTGCAGGCGGTCACGCTGCAGCGGGCGGAGGCAAACCTCGTGCGCGGGGAAAACGGCATGCGCGCGGAGGGGGTGGCGCTCGCAACGCTGCTCGTGCGCGCCTCGGACGGCAGCCGCCGCGGCATCGAAATGAGTCTGCCCTTCTCCGTTCCCGTGCAGGCGGAGAATGCCGACGTGGACGTCATCGCCTGCGGCATGAGCGCGCGGCAGAAGGAGGAGGGGAGCATCGACGCCGAGGCGACGCTCAAGTTTACGCTCACCGAACGCCTGCATTCTGAGGCAAAGCTGGTCTCGGGTGCGGAGGAGGGCGAGAGCGTGCCCGAAAACGACTGCGCGGTGAGCGTGTATGTACCGCGCGCGGGCGACGGGCTGTGGGAGCTTGCCAAGCGGCTGAACAAGTCGCCCGAGGAAGTTACCGAGAGCAATCCCGACCTCGAATTTCCCATCCGCGAAGGGCAGCGCGTAGTCATCTACCGCAAAAAAGCACTCTGAAGGGGCGGGCACGGCACAGGCCGTGCCCGTAAATTTTCATGCGAACTTTCTTGCATTGTGTGTGAAAATGTGCTACAATGGCAAAGATGGAAGAAGTGAGCGTCAGGGCGCATGCCAAGGTAAACTTCACGCTGGACGTTACGGGGCGCGCGGGCGGCTATCACCTGCTCGACTCCCTGGTGTGCACCGTCAGCCTCTTTGACGAGGTGCGGGCGCGCAGGCGGCGGGACGGGGCGCTGCACCTGAACGTCGGTGGCGCGGACTGCGAACACATTCCGCCCGAAAGCAATGCCGCCCGCGCGGCGCGTGCGTTTTTTCAGGCGTTCGGCGGGCAGGGGGCGGACATCTTGATCGAGCGGCATATCCCCGTCGGGGCGGGGCTGGGCAGTTCGTCTGCGGATGCGGCGGGCGTGCTGCTCGCCCTCGCGCGGCTGTATCATATCGCGGACATGGTGCGCCTGAAAGCCATCGCCGACGGGCTGGGCAGCGACACGGGGTACTTGCTCACGGGCGGATGGGCGCGCATGACGGGCAGGGGCGAGTTGATCGAGCGCATCGCGGACATGCCCCGTCTCGATCTGCTGCTGCTGTGCCCTGCTGCGGGCACGTCCACCGCGCAGTGCTTTGCGGAATACGACAGGCGGGGCGAGCAGTTTCCCCCGCGCACCCAGGCGGCCATTGCGGCGCTGCGCGCACATGGGGCGGGCGGCGCGTATGCACTGGGCAACGCGCTCACGCGCGCGGCGTGCGCCTGCAACGCACTCACCGCGCAGGCGCTGGAGGAGGCGGCGCGGCTGTCGCCGTCCGGCTGCGGCGTGACCGGCTCGGGCAGCGCGTGCTACGCGGTGTTTGCCCGGGAGGAAGAATGCCTTCGGGCAAGGGCGGCGTACCGCGGCACGGCCGCGGCGCTGTGCGTGCATACCACCCCGGGAAATGACTGAAAACGCGCCCGCGCGGCGCGAAAGGAGATAACGATGGAAGAGAGGCTGATCGACAAGGACGAACTGCGCGGCGTCAGGCGCAAGCGCACGGACGGGGAAGAGGACGTCGTGGACGAGCTTGCCCCCGACGATGCCGCCGCGGAGGAAGAGGGGGAAAATTACACCCTCGAATTCGACGGCGAGGAATACGACGAGGACCTCGTCGGGCTGACGCCTTCGCAGCTGAAGGAAGAGCTGGAGCGCAGGGAGCGCCTGCGCGAGGAGGCGCACGCCGAGAGCCTCAGGCACATTGCCGCGGGCGAGGAGGCGTTTGCCGCCAGGCAGTTTTCGGGGGCGGCGGAGCAGTTCCGTGCGGCGCTCAGCTATGAGTATTCGCAGCAGGCGCAGGAGCGGCTGTTCGCTGCGCTCACCGAGGACTACACGGACGCACAGGCGCTGCTCGATCGCGACAATGCACAGGAATTCGCCGCCGCGGACGAGGCGTGCAGGGCGCCCGTGCTCGAGGTGTTCGGGGAGGCGCTCAGGCAGGAGCGCGAGCGCGCCGAAGGGGAGGCGCAACCCCTGCGCGAGCGCGTGCGGGCGGCGCAGGAGGAGCGCAGAACGCCCTTCGCCGCCAACAGAACGTACTATCTGGTGCGCTTTCTCATTTCGTTTGCCGCCATGGTGCTCTTTGCGGTGGGCATCGGCGTGAGCGCAAGCTTTTTGCTGCGCACGCAGAGCAGCGCGCCTACCGTTCTTACGATTGTGTTCGGTGTGCTGACTTTTCTTTCGTTCGTGTTCTTTGTGTATTTTTCGCGCAAGCTGCTCGTCGCCCAGCGCCTGTGCAGGGACAACGAACAGCTCTCTTCCACGGAAGAGGGCGCGCAGCTCGCCGAACTCGAGGAGCGGCTCGCCTGCCTGGACCTTGTGCTCGGCACGCAGGGGCAGGAGGACGGAGCGGAATAACTTCTCATGTATCATGCGCCGCGGCGGCCGCCGCGGCGTTTTTTTGCACAATCCGCCCGAAAATTTTCCGAAAAGGTATTTACATCCGCCCGAGAATCGTTTATAATATGCTATGGAAAAGCATTGCGGGATAAATCCCCGCGGATAAGGAGGATTTGTAACTATGGAACTCATTTATGAAAGCGCAGGCAAGAAGTTTTACCGCGACGGGGATAAGCTCATCAAGTCGTTCGACGAGAGCTATTCCAAGGCGAACATTCTCAACGAGGCGCTCAACCAGGCGCGCGTGGAGGAGACCGCTCTCAACATCCCCAAGGTCCTTGCCGTCACCGTCGTGGACGGCAGGTGGGCGATCGTGCGCGAGCTGATCGAGGGCGAGACGCTGGAAGCGCTCATGCTCAAACACCCCGAAAAGGAGGATGAGTATCTCAACTTCTTTGTCGATCTGCAGATCCGCATGAGCAAGGAGCGCGTGCCCCTTCTCGGCCACCTGCGCGACAAGATGCACATGAAAATTTCCTCGAGCGCCTATCCCGCCACCGTGCGCTACGATCTGCACACGCGGCTGAACGGGCTGCCCCGCCACAACAAGCTCTGCCACGGCGATTTCCAGCCCAGCAACATCATCATCACCAAGGACGGCACGCCCTATATCGTCGACTGGTCGCACGCCACGCAGGGCAACGGCTCGGCGGACGCGGCGCGCACCTATCTCATCTTCAAACTGCAGGGCAAGGACGCGCTTGCGGAAAAGTATCTCAACCTCTTCTGCGCCAAGACGGATACCGCCATTCAGTACGTGCAGCGCATTCTTCCCATCGTCGCGGCGTCCCAGTCCGTCAAGGGCAAGCCGGAGGAGAAGGAATTCCTCGACAAGTGGGTCAACGTGTGCGATTGGCAATAAAGTTCACACATTTTTCCGCGAACTGACGCGGAAAAACGTCGTGATGGAAAAGAAAACCCGCGGGCACGCCTTTGGCTGACCGCGGGTTTTCCTCTGCGCGGGCAATGGCAACAGTTATAGCGCCCGCGCATTCACCTTTCCCCGTAAGCCGCGTGAGCGGCAAACAGGGGCGCAAAAGGCATAACGCAGTGACGCCTTTTGCCACGTAATTGTAGCAAGGGTGTCCGTCAACCGTCATTCAGAGGAGCCGAAGGCGACGAAGAATCCCCCGTACATTGTCTTAGGGGCACAAAAAAGCAATTCGCCCCCCTTAACACTTGTTTTAAGGGGGGATGTCCGCAGGACAGGGGGGATTGTACATTCAAGATTTGTTTTCTTTTGACAATTTTGTTCTGCTGCATTATAATAGAGGCATGCAGGAGCAGTTTTGCCGCACCGCGCAGCTTTTGGGCGCGGAGGGCGTGGAAAAACTCAACCAAAGCCGCGTTGCCGTGTTCGGGCTGGGCGGCGTGGGCAGCTGGTGCGCGGAGGCGCTCGCGCGGGCGGGTGTGGGGCACCTCGCCCTCATCGACAAGGATACCGTGGAGGAGAGCAATCTCAACCGCCAGCTCGTTGCGCTGCACTCCACCCTCGGACGCGCGAAGACGGAGGTGATGCGCGAGCGCGTGCTCGACATCTTTCCCGCCTGCGACGTCCGGGCGCACACGCTCTTCTATCTGCCCGAGACGGCGCACCTGTTCCCCGTGGGGGAATACGACTATATTGCCGACTGCATCGACAACGTGACGGCGAAGGTGCACCTGATCTGCACGGCGCAGGCGGCGGGGACGCCCGTCATCTCGGCGATGGGGGCAGGGAACAAGCTGGATGCCTCCGCCTTCCGCGTGAGCGACCTTGCCGGGACGCACACCGATCCTCTGGCGCGCGTGCTGCGCAGGGAACTGAAAAAACGGGGCGTCGAGCACCTGCCCGTCGTCTGGTCGGACGAACTGCCCGCCCCGCCCTGCGCGGACACGGTCGGCTCCCTTCCCTGCGTCCCTCCCGTCATGGGACTTCTGATGGCGGGCCATATCATCGGAGAACTTGTCAAATGATCTATCTCGACTATGCGGCGACCTCCCCCGTGCGGCGGGAAGTGCTGGACGCCATGCTGCCCTATCTGACGCAGCAGTTCGGGAACGCCGATTCCCTGCACGCGCTCGGGCGGCAGGCGGCGCTCGCGCTGCGCGCGGCGCGCGATGAGATCGCCGCCGTGCTGGGCGTCGCGCCCTACGAAGTGTACTTCACCTCGGGCGGAACGGAGGCGGACAACTGGGCGGCGGGCGGCATCGCCCGCGATGCGGACGGCGGCATTCTGGTCTCGCCCATCGAGCACACCGCCCTGCTCACGCCCGCCTCCCGCCGCAGCGCCGCCGTCTGCCGCGTAGGGGAGGACGGCATCGTATCCCCCGGCCATGTCCGCGATGCGCTCGCACGCGAGGGGGGCATGTCGCTGGTGTGCGTGATGGCAGTCAACAATGAGACGGGCTGCGTGCAGCCCGTGGCGGAGCTTGCCGCTGTCGCCCATGACGGCGGAGCGTACTTCTTTTCCGACTGCGTGCAGGCGGCCTGTTCGTGCGATCTGAAGGAGATCGCGCGCTGTTGCGATGCACTCTCCCTTTCCGCGCACAAGGCGGGCGGGCCGAAGGGGGTGGGCGTGCTCGTCGTGAAAAAGGGCGTGCCGCTCTCGGCGCTCATCGCGGGCGGCGAACAGGAGCGCGGCCTGCGCGCAGGCACCTCCAACGTGGCGGGCGCGGTCGGGTTTGCATGCGCCCTGCGCCTTGCGCAGGAGGAACGCGGCGCGTTCGTGCGGCATACGGGTTCGCTGCGCGATGCGTTCGAGCAGCGCATTTTGAGCGAATTAGGCGGGGAAGTCAGGGTGGACGGGGAGCGCCGCGCACCCAACATCTCCCATCTCACGTTTGCCCGCGGTGGTCCTGCCCTGCTGAGCGTACTCGATCTGGCGGGCGTCGCCTGTTCGGGCGGAGCGGCATGCTCGGCGCACAGCACCCGCCCCTCCCACGTTCTCATGGCGATGGGGCGCCCGCAGGAGGAGGCGCTGCGCGGCGTGCGGTTCTCCTTCGGCATGACCACCACGCAGGAAGAGGCATGCTCCGCCGCCGAGATCGTCATAGAGAGTTACAAAAAGATGATACGTATCTGATTTTCTGCGACATTTTACAATAATCGGGAGGAACGATATGATCCGTCACATCGTATGTTTCAAGATGAAAGAGGGCTGCAGCGCGCAGGAGGCGCGGCAGATGCTCCTGTCCATGCGGGGCAGGGAGGAGACGGCGCTCGCGGTGGAAGCGGGCGTCGACGCCCTGCACAGCGCGCGCTCGTATGACCTTGTGCTCATCGTCACGCTCGCGGACTTTGCCGCGCTCGAACGCTACCAGACGCAGGGCTATCACGCCCATACCGTCAAGCCGTATATGCATGCGGTGACGGATACCGCAAAGTCCGTCTCCGTGGATTTTGAAGTAGATGCGCCCTGAGGCGCACGGCCTGTTTTTGCAGATCCGCACGATCTGACGCGCTGCCGACGTTGTTCGACAGCGTTTTTTTCTTCTAAACGCGCATTTCACGGCATACATTATGATAGCTTGGCGGAGAAGTCCGCCCGAGAATTCATCAAGAGGTGTGGGTATGAACGAAGAACTCAGTTATGCCGAGATGCTGGAGATCCCGGTGGAGACGGTGACAGTCAACCGCAGGGAGCGCAAAAAGCGTGCAAAGGGCGATGACCTTGCCGAACAGGTCGTGGAGACGGTGAACGACCGCGTGGAGGCGCAGGACCCCGCGTATGCGCAGAGCACGCCCATCGAGCGGGAGGTGCCGGTGCAGGACAGACGGGCAAAGCTCCCCCGCCGCGTGCTGTGGGGGGAATTCATTGCGGTCTGCGCGCTGTGCGCGACCATCTTCCTCACGAACATTTTCATGACGGACAGCGCCATCAACACCTTCGTGCGCGGGCTGTGGACGGGCACGGCGGACACGGCGGACACGCGCACGTACGAGGACTTCACGCTCTCGCCCGTCGTCAACGAGTATACCGACGTCGAGCTGGCGGTCTCCGATACGGGCGTCCTGTCCTTCACTGCGGCATGTTCGGTGTATGCGCCCTGCGAAGGGGAAGTCGCCGCCGTCAACGGCGATGCCGAGAACGGCTACACGGTGGAACTCAGACACTCCGATTCCTTTTCCACCGTCATGAGCGGTCTGACGAATGTGTATTTTGCGGTGGGGGACAGCGTGCGCAGCAACGTGCCGCTCGCCTATACGGACGGAACGCACCCCGTGCGCGTCACCTTCTATGAGAACGGCAGCCTTCTGGACTGCGTGAGCGTGGAAGGGGGAACGCTTGCCTGGAGCTGAAAAAAAGCTGCGCCTGCGCATCCATCCGCTCTTTCTGGCGGCGGGGCTTGCCTCTGCCTTCACGGGGGACCTTCTTCTCTTTCTCGCCGCGGCGCTCGCCGCGCTCGAGCACGAATGCGCCCACGCGTTTGCCGCGCGCAGGTACGGGTTTGCGCTCGATCGGCTGGTGCTCATGCCCTACGGCGCCGTGCTCTCGGGGGACATCTCGGGCATCGGAAAGCGGCAGGAACTTGCCGTGCTCGCGGCGGGGCCGCTCGCCAACGCCGCCACGGCGCTCGCTTTCGTCGCCCTGTGGTGGCTCTTTCCCGAGACGTACCCGTATACCGATACGGCGGCGCAGGTCTCCTTTTCCCTCTTTCTGGTCAATCTTCTGCCCGCATACCCGCTGGACGGGGGCAGGATGCTGCATCTGCTCCTGTCCCCGCTGGGGGAGCGCCGCGCGGGGCGCATCTGCCGCGCCGTCACCCTGCTGAGTGCGGCGGGGGTGCTCGCCTACTTCGTGTGGACCTGCTTTTCCCGCCCCGCATGGACGGCGCTCATCTTTTGCGTGCTGCTGGCGGCGGGCGCGTTCGGCGGCGGGCGGTATGCGCGCATGACCTTCACGCGGGACAAGGGCCTTGCGCGCGGGCTGGAGGAGCGGCGCGTTGTCATCAGCGCCGAAAAGACGGTGCAGGATGCCTTCCGTCACCTGCGGGAGGAGAGGTATCTCGTGCTCGTGCTCTTCACGGGCGGGGAGTTTCTGGGGGAGCTGACGGAGGCGGAATATCTGCGCGCCGTGCAGGAGGGCAGGTGGAGCACGCCGCTCGGCGAGCTGCTGCCGCATTTCTGAAATTTCAAAAATACTTGAAAAATATTGCCATGTGTGATACAATAGTAAAAACATTGTGAAGAACCCCGTTACAGGGGAGAAAAGGGTACGTTTCCGGATGAGGAAGGAATGGTTTTTTGACCGCTTCTGCGGCGCGCAGGTCGCCGTATACGCGGAGGACGGCAAAATTGCCGAGGCGGCGTTCGAGCAGGGCAACGGCGCGGAGCTGACGGGCAATATCTATAAGGGAAAGGTGTGCAACCTCGTTCCCGGCATGCAGGCGGCGTTCATCGCCTGCGGGCTGGAGCGCAACTGCTATCTGCCGCTGGGCGAAAAGGCGGCGCTCTTCACCTCTTACGACGGGGAGGGCAACGCCGTGCGCGCGCCCGACCTCAGGGAGGGGGACGAGATCCTGGTGCAGATCGTCAAGCCCCCGCGCGGAACGAAGGGCGCAAAGGTGACGTGCGATCTCTCCTTTGTGGGCAAGACGCTCATCTATCTGCCGCAGACGGACTTTCTGGGCATCTCGCGCAAGATCACCGATCCCGCCGTCCGCGAGCGGCTGCTGAGGGAGGCGGACAAGCTGCGCGAAAAGGGCACGGGGTTCATCGTGCGCACGGCGGCGGAAGATGTTGACAGGCGGCACCTGAAGATCGAATCGGAATACTTGAAGCGCGTATGGCGCTCGGTGCAGCGTTCGGCGCAGTCGGCGGCGGTGGGCGACACCGTGCACAGGGAATGCGACCTGCCCCTCAGGGTCATGCGCGACAGTTTAGGCGGCGGCGTCACCCATATCTATGTGAGCGGGCGCGATATGTATGAAAAGATCGTGCAGCTTGCCCGCATGCGCCCCGACCTTTCCGAGCGCACCGTCAAGCTGTACACGGGGGAGCGGAGCATGATGCGCGAATACGGCATCGCCGATCAGCTGCACATGCTCGCCTCGCGTACCGTGCAGCTGGAGAATGGCGGGTATCTCGTCATCGACAAGACGGAGGCGATGACGGTCATCGACGTCAACACGGGGAAATTTGTCGGCGACAGCGATCTGGAGAGCACGGTGTTCGAGGTCAACCTTGCCGCCGCGCGCGAGATCGCGCGGCAGGTGCGCCTGAGAAACATCGGCGGGCTGGTCGCCGTGGACTTTATCGACATGGCAAACGAGGAGCACCGTGCCGCCGTGGACGAGGCACTCACGCAGGCGCTCTCGCCCGACCGCGCCAAGTGCCGCGTCGCGCCGATGGGGGATATGTGCGTGACCATGTTCACGCGCAAGCGCACCAACAACGATGCGGCGGATTTTTTCCTGCAGCCCTGCCGTCACTGCGCGGGGCTGGGCACGGTGTTCTCCGATCTCTATCTCGCCGTCAGCATTCGCGCGGACATTGCCGAACGCTTTGCCGACGACTATGCGGCTGCCGTCGTGGACTGCAACCGCGACCTGATGAAACATATCCTGTCGGGGCGGTATCTTTCGGAGGACGTGCGCGGCGGCTGGGCGGAAAAACGGGTGTACCTCATTCCGCACGAGGATTGGGCGTATGAAAAGTACACCGTGCGCGGCGACAACGCCAAGGTGCTCTCCCTGCCGGACACGGCGCAGCTCTTGTACTGACGGCGTAAGATATTTTTTACGAAGGAGAACTCTCATGCAACACATCCGTTGTGAACGCTGCGGAGCTGCCCTCATACAGGGGGGCGGCATTTACGTCTGCCCCGGATGCGGGGCGAAGTATGCCGCGGAAAACGCTTGCCGCGTTGCGGACGAGATGGCGCGCCTTCTGGACGAGCAAAAGCAGGAGCGCGTCGCCAACCTGCGTCAGCAACTGTGGGTGGAATTCAACGAAGAATTTTACGACCGCGCGGAAATTTCCCGCCTTGCCAAGGGGATATTGAACATTCTCCCCGACGACTTCTTTGCGCAGTTCTGCGATTTGGCAACGGGGAAGGATATGCACAGGCTGAACGCCTTTCTCTATGCCGCGGACGTCAGGGCGCAGAGCATGTACATCTGGGATATGCTCCCTTTTCTGCTGCGCCCGCTGCGGGAGGAGACGCTGACCGCCGTCAACGACCTGCTCTCCCGCGCGCGGGAGGCGGAGTTGGACAGGGAGCGTTTCAACAAGTACAACGAACGGCTCGCCGCCGAAGCGCAGAAACTGGATGCGGGCGTGTACGACGTGACGCTGCCGCGCGACGTCTTTCTCGCCTACAGCAGCGCGGACATGGCAACCGTGGGGGAGCTGGCGGAGGCGCTCGAGGCGCAGAAGATCAGTTGTTTCGTGGCGGTGCGCAATTTGCAGCACGGCGCGATCCAGAACTATGAAGAACAGTTGCACCGCGCCATGGACCACTGCCGCACGGTGGTGTTCGTTTCCAGCAAGAACTCGCGCAGCCGCACGTGCGATGTGCTGAAAAGAGAACTTCCCTATCTGCAGGAGCGCGACCTGCTTGCGGCGCCGCAGTATCGCGGCAACTATGCCAAGATGCCGGCGGAGTACAAAAAGCCGCGGTTGGAGTACCTGCTCGAAGAGCACACGGGCACGGCGGCGGACGCCGTCGTGGAAGAATTTTTCGCGGGGTGCGAATACTGCTACGACGCCAAGACGGCGGCGCAGCGCATTCTGAAGATGCTGTCACAGTCCCGCGCCCCCGCCGTCAAATACTGCCTTTCCTGCGGCGCGGAGAATCCGAAAAAGACCAAGTTCTGCATGGAGTGCGGCGGGCACGAATTTGCAGATACGTATGAGGAATACGAACAGGCGCAGCGTGCCAAAGCGGAGGCAGCCGCCCGCGAGGCGGAGGCAGTCCGCCGCGCCGAAGAAGAAAAGAAGAGGGCGGAGACCGAGCGCCGCCGCGCCGAAGAAGAAAAACAGCGCATTGCCGCCGAAAAGAAAAGAGCGGAAGAGGAAAAGAAGAAAGCCGAGGAAGAGGCTGCCGCTCTCCGCGCCGAATTGGAGCGCTTGAAAAAAGCGGAGCAGGAGGCAGCCGCAAAACCTGCCGAACAGCCTGCCCCCGCGCCCAATGCAACGCCTGCGTCGAAACCAAAGCCCGCTCCTGCGGAAACGCCTGCGCCAAAATCTGCTCCCGAGGCAAGCCCGTTGAGTGATTTTGAAATCAAAGACGGTGTACTCATAAAATATAAAGGCAAGGGCGGCGAGGTTGTCATCCCAAACAGTGTAAAAAGCATTGGGGATAATGCGTTTGAGAATTGCCGTGATTTGACGAGTATTGCCATTCCAAATAGTGTGAAAAGTATTGGATGGGGGGCATTTTATGATTGTACCAGACTGACAAGCATCACAATTCCGAACAGCGTGACGAGTATAGGAAACAGTGCATTCTGTGGTTGCACTGGATTGACAAGTATCACGATTCCAAACAGTGTGACAAGCATTGGGTGTAGGGCATTCGAGGCTTGTTCGAGATTGACAAGTATCACGATTCCGAACAGCGTGACGAAGATTGAAAACTCCGTATTTGATGGTTGCACGGGATTAACAAGCATCACGATCCCGAACAGTGTAGTAAGCATTGGGGAATGGGCATTCGCGAACTGCACGGGATTGACGAGTATCACGATTCCGAACAGTGTAACGAGCATCGAGAATAGTGCGTTTTTGGGGTGTAGTGGATTGACAAGTATCACGATTCCGAACAGCGTGACAAGTATTAAAGGAAATGCGTTTGCGAGTTGCCTCGGATTGATCAGTATCACGATTCCAAACAGTGTGACAGTCATTGGTAGTGGTGCGTTTTGGAATTGTAAAGATTTGACAAGTATCATAATTCCGGACAGTGTGAAAAAAATTGGAGAAAGTGCTATCGTTGGTATTTATACGAAAGTTTACTGTCGCCGTAAAAAGCCGCTTATCTGGCCCAAGGGGTGGGATAAATCCCTGAAGGGCAAGATTATTTGGGATAAGTAGCCTGTTTTGCGAGGTGAGGGTGTGCTATGCATATTTTGCGAGGGGATTGCGTCGCGGCAAGGCGCCTTTTGCAGGTATTTGGCTGCGCCAAACACCTTGCCTGAAACGCCTGCCGCTCCTTTTCGCCAAAATCTTTTCAGGGAAAATATTTTGGCGAGATTTTTGGATTCACTGCCCTCCGCTCAGAATGACGTTGGGAGCGAGGGCACGCTCCACTGCGTTCCGCTCTGCTCGCCGCCACAGGCGGCACACGAGGCGTAGCCGAAGTTATGACGTGTTCCTTGCCTACCGTCATTCAGAGGGCGCCAGCCCGAAGAATCCCCTAATACGTTGTCTTAGGGGCATGATAACGCGGATACCTCCCTCTAAGAGGGAGCCTATTACCCCCCTTAACACTTGTTTTAAGGGGGGATGTCGGTTTACCGACAGGGGGGATTGTGCATTTTGCGAGGGGATTCTTACTTCGGCTACCCCTTGTGCGCTGCTTCGTCAAAATACTTCCGCAAGCGGGTATTTTTCCTCGCATCGGCCGCTGCGGGCTGCGCCCTCCGCTCTGCTCGCCGCCACAGGCGGCACACGAGGCGCAGCCGAAGTTATGACGTGTTCCTTGCCTACCGTCATCCTGAACGAAGTGAAGAATCCCCTAATACGTTGTCTTAGGGGCATGACAAAACGATAAGCCTCCCCTGCGTAAGGGGAGGTGGCGCGGCGTAAGCCGTGACGAAAGGGTTGTCAAAGCACGCTATAAACATGTACAACAATCCTCCCGCCTCGCAAGCTCGGCACCGTCTCACGCAAGTAGACCTTGCGCTTGGTCAGCAATTTTGCGTGCATATGCAAAATTGCCAGCTCATGCGTGCGCGCACACCACACCGTGGTGATGCGCATGACGCACGCATTCGCCCCTTACACAGGGAGGGCTTTTTTGTCTGCTTTCGAGGGTATTGCGCGCGCGGCGTGGGGGTCAAAAACCCATGCCGCGCGGATTTTTTCTGCAAAATCATAATTATTTTTGCCTTGGGTATTGATTTTTCCGCGATTTCCTGTATAATAGAAACAGTGGCTGTCACAAACGCACAATTTGCCGCGGCTGCAATTTTGGATAAGGGGACTTTTTTCTATGAGTATTTCGGCAAAAGATATCCGCAACGTCGCCATTATCGGGCACGGCGGCGAGGGCAAGACTACGCTGTTTGAAGCAATGCTCTTCAACAGCGGCGCCATCGAGCGCATGGGCAGGGTGGACAACGGCACCACCGTCTCCGACTTCGACGAACAAGAGATCGCGCGCAAGATGAGCATCTCGCTCTCCGTCGCATCCATCACGTGGAAGGACGTCAAGATCAACCTTCTCGACGTGCCCGGATTCTATGACTTCGAGGGCGAGGTGTCCGAGGCGATCCGCGCCTGCGGCGCGGCGGTCGTCGTGACGGGCGCGAACGGCACGGTGACGGTGGGCGCGGAGAAGGCGATCGATCTGTGCCTGCGCGCCAAAAAGCCCGTCATCATCTTTATCAACGGCATGGATAAGGAGAACGCGGACTATCCCGCCACCATCGCGGCGCTGCGCGAAAAGTACAAGACCAAGCTCGCGCCCATCCAGATCCCCATCATGGACGGCAAGAAGATGACGGGCAATGCCAACGCGCTCACGGGCAGGGCGTACCACTTCACAAGCACGGGACCGGAGGAGATCGCCGTTCCCGAGGAATACCGCCGCGACTACGAGGAGATGCAGCTCGCGCTCACCGAGACGGCGGCGGAGAACGACGACGTTCTGCTGGAAAAATATTTCGAGCAGGGATTTTTGTCGCGCGAGGACGTCATCCACGGCATCCGCAAGGGCATCTTCAACATCAACGTCATTCCCGTCATGGCGGGCAGCGCGCTGCAGAACAAGGGCGTCATCAACCTGATGAACGAGATCGTCAAGTACCTGCCCGAGGCGGCGGAACGCGCCGAGCAGCCTGCCACAGACCTCAAGGCGGACACCGTCGTCGGCATTCCCTGCGACCCCGAAGGCCCGTTTGCGGCACAGGTGTTCAAGACCGCCGTCGATCCCTTCGTGGGGAAGATGAACTATCTGCGCGTCGTGCGCGGGTGCCTCAAGCCCGGCATGAGCGTGTTCAACCCCAATACGAACACCACGGAGCGCATCAGCGCCGTCTACCTCATCCGCGGCAAAAAACTCGAACCGCTCACCGAGCTGGGCGCGGGGGACATCGGTGCGGTCAGCAAGCTCACCAATACGGGCACGGGGGATACGCTGTGCGACGAGAACGCACCCGTCATGTTCGACCCCATTCCCTTCCACAAGCCCGTGCTCTTCATGGCGGTATACGCCACGGTGCGCGGCACGGAGGACAAGGTGTTCGGCGGTCTCAACCGCCTTGCCGAGGAGGACAAGAGCTTCACCATCTCCAAGAATCCCGACACGGGCGAGACGCTCGTGGGCGGGCAGGGCGAGGTGCACCTCGACGTCATTCAGAAAAAGCTCAAATCCAAGTTCGGCGCGGACGCCGAATTCCGCGCGCCCGCCGTTGCCTATAAGGAGACCATCCGCGGCAAGTCGGACGTCGAGGGCAAACACAAGAAACAGACGGGCGGCCACGGGCAGTACGGCCACTGCAAGATCCGCTTTGAACCGTGCGAGAAGGATTTCGAGTTCGTGGACGAAGTGGTGGGCGGCACCGTTCCCAAGCAGTACATTCCCGCCGTCGAAAAGGGACTGACGGAATGCCTTGCGCACGGCGTGCTCGCGGGCTATCCCGTCATCCGCGTCAGGGCGACATTGTACGACGGCAGTTTCCACCCCGTAGACTCCTCCGAGGCGGCGTTCAAGGCGGCGGCGGAGATCGCCTTCAAGGAGGGCATCCGCCAGGCGTCCCCCGTGCTGCTGGAGCCGCTCTCGCACCTGAAGATCGCCGTTCCCGAGCAGTACGTCGGCGATATTCTGGGCGATCTGAACAAGCGCCGCGGGCGCATCATCGGCATGGATGCACAGGACGGCATGCAGGTCATCACGGCGGAGGCGCCGCAGGGCGAACTGCTCACCTATGCCACCAGCCTGCGCTCCATGACGCAGGGGCGCGGCAAGTTCACCGAGAGCTTTGCCCGCTATGAACAGGCGCCCGACGGTGTGTTGCAAAATCTTCTCGCTGCCAAATAATCGGGACATCATGTAAAAAAACGCCCCCGCGCGGTTCCCGCGCTGGGGCGTATTCAGGTATTCGGGGAGCGGCTGTGCTCCGTCAGCGCTTTCGCAGGCGGGAGACGTAGCCGTATATGCCGCCCGCAAAGAGGAGCAGCGCGCCGGCGACCAGAACGCCGCCCGCCGCCATGCCCGCGATCAGTGCGGAATTGTGGTAGTATTCGGGCATGGCATAGAGGGGGAAGAACACAAAACAGCATACGCCGAGCATGAGCACGAGCAGACCGAGGATGCAGGTCCATCTCAGATGTTCGAGCGTCCGGCACAGTTCTCCCTCCGCTGTCTGCATTTTCTGTGTTATGAAAATCCCGATGACGCAGCTCCCCGCGACGGCAAGCGCCATCAGAAAGAGACAGACGCAGGCGCGCACGACCACCTCCCGCTGCGCAAGTCCGTCCGTCAGGCATGCCGCGATCAGGTAGACGAGCGCAAACAGTACGATACAGGCCGCCGCGACCAGAATGACGGCGCGCGTTCTGTGCCATGCCTGAGGGTCGTCCTCGGACATGGTGCCCGCCGATTGCGTTTCGGGCACGTTCTGCGCGGACATGGGGGCCTCCTGCGGTGCGGCGTCTGCGACATGGGCGGCGCGTTCGCCGCGCAGGAGTTCGTCCACGGTCACGCCGAAGATGTCGGCAAGCGGCACAAGCTGCGCCGTTTCGGGGAACGCCTCGCCCGTCTCCCACTTGGAGATTGCCTTGTTGGTAAGGCCCAGCCGGTCTGCAAGTTCCTGCTGCGTCATGCCCCGTTCCTTGCGCAGGGAATACAGGAAGGTTCCGAATTCGTTCAAGGTCCACCTCACGATCAGTTCTTGCGCCCATTGTAGCGCACGGGGTGCGTTCCTGTCAAATACCTGCGGTAGAAGGTTGTCGAATTGCGGTAGAATTTTGCTCAGCCAATGCGCGCGGCCGCGAATTTACGCGCCGCACGGCCGCCAGCCGCTTGACATTTTTGCGCGCGGCTGATATAATTTCCCTATGCGAGTATGGCGAAACCGGCAGACGCAAGGGACTTAAAATCCTTTGCATTGAATAAAAACTGAATAATTATGCATAAATATGCGAGTATGGCGAAATCGGCAGACGCAAAGGACTTAAAATCCTTCGGGAGCGATCCCATATCGGTTCAAATCCGATTACTCGCACCA
>CALVLT010000022.1 GCA_944340905.1 uncultured Clostridia bacterium | reverse complement strand
TTTGTTTGAAATCTTTTTCCTTTTGACATAAAAATATGCACCCCCTAATGTCTGTCCAACTTTTGGGGTGCATATCAGAAGGGGGCGGCGTTCCTTTATAGAAGTATAAAAAATACGCGCGCGGCGCAGTCATCCGACTGCGCCGCGCAATATTTTCAGATCGTACATGGTAGCCATAGAATGAGGCTGCTCTTTGCAAGGCGGCCGCCGAAGAAAAATATAAGTTCAAGTTTGGGGTCCCGGCTCCGGTGCACTTGCTATGGTCTCTTCGGGGAACTGCCCGTTTTTTCACGGTAGATGCGGTTGAAGTTGCGCACGGATTGGAATCCTGCATCCAGCGCCGCCTGTGTCACCGAAACGCCCTCCTGTTCGAGCAGTTTGCAGGCGTAGTCAAACCGATACTGGTTGATCAGGCTGCGGAATGGAATGTTCAGTGTGTTTCTGAATATGCGCGAAAGGTACTGGCCGTTGTAGCCCAAAGCATCGGCAGCGGAACGGAGGGTGATGTCCGCAGTGAAATTGTCCTCAATGTAGCGGATGATTTCCATTACAAGGCTGTTAGGGCGGGAGATGGGCAGGAGATCGGCATCTTTCATGAAGGCGCCGGCGAGGGCGTACAGTCCTGATTTGATGGCGCACACCTCATGCCCGGCGGGCGAGTCAGGGCGGGTGCGCAGATCGTCGGGCAGATACCTGCGCTCCATCAGCGTACGATCGAGAAACTTCTGCGTCGCCTTATCGACATGAAATGCTTTGATTGCAGGCCGCACGGTCTTGGAGAGCTGTTCCAGTTCGGGCACATAATCGCCCGAAAAGACCGCCACCCATAGGCGGGAGGGCGGCCTGACAGAGAAGGCATGAACGGTGTAGGGGAAGATCAGCATATAGTCGTCGCACGCGAGCACTGTGTCTTTCCCGTCTGCACCGACGCCGACGCTGCCCTCCGCGCAATACCATAATTCAAAGCTCTTGTGGAAGTGCGGCCGGTATGTCAGGTCGTCATATTGCATCGAGTTGTAAATTTTTCTTCCGAACGTATTCTGCGGCTGATGGAACATTTTTCCCTCATTGGTCTGTTTTTGTCTGTAATTATACAATAAAAGTCTATAAATTGCAATACTTTTGCGCTATAATCAAATCAGGCAGGGGGGGATAGCCCGTGCACGGGAGGGGGAGATGGCATGCGCGGAAGGATTTTTTCGGTAGAGGAATTCGGGATTTTTGACGGAGACGGAATCCGTACGACGGTATTTCTCAAGGGGTGTCCCCTCAGATGTAGCTGGTGCCATAGCCCGGAAGGGCAGCGCTGCGAGACCGAGTACCTGCGTTCCCCCAACGGTTGCCTGAACTGCGGAAAGTGCCTGGACGCCGGCGAGACAGCAATCGGAAGGCGCGTCCTGTGCGAGGCGAGCATTGCGGCGTGTCCGCGCAATCTTGTGCGGGTGTGCGGCGAGGACGTTACAAGCGAAGAACTTGCCGCAAGAGTTCTGAAGAATGCCGATATCCTCCGCGCCGTGGGCGGAGGGGTCACATTTTCAGGCGGCGAACCTACCATGCAGTATGATTTTCTGATGGAGATGCTGGAAATTCTGGAGGGCAAGGTCCACCGCGCGGTCGAGACGACGGGATACATAGATGAGGACAGGTTTGCCCGCCTGCTCGGGAAGACCGATCTTGTTCTGTATGACCTGAAACTGATGGACGGCACCCTGCACAAGAAATATACGGGCGTTGACAATGCCGTCATTCTTGCCAATTACCGCCGCATGGCAAAAAGTCCGCTCAGGTTTATCACGCGCGTTCCCCTGATCCCGGGCGTGACGGATACGGAGGAAAATCTGGATGCGATCTGCGCGTTTCTGGGCGAAAATGCGGTATCCTACGTGGAATTGCTGCCGTACAATCGGCTTGCGGGCAGCAAATACAAACTGTGCGGCAGGCAGTATCGGCCGGATTTCGATGAAACGCGTACGGTGAATATCGATCTTGAAAAATTTGAACGCCATCATATCAAGGCGGTCAGGTTATAGGGAGGGAAAAATATGACAGACAGAGTTGCACGTTTTTTGGAATTTCACAGAAAGCGCGAATACCGCAGCGACAGACGGGAAGTGACATATCCCAAGGTGGAGGCGGGCAGATTCCGTCAGGCGGCTGCCGATTTTGCCGAGACGGTCAAAGCAGAACGGCCCGTTCTGTACAAAGACGATCTGTTCGGGTTCAACCGTTCGGTCAGGAATGTATGCGATTATAACATACAGTATGAACTGAACAACTTTACGCCCGATTACGGATGGGCGCTCACGAACGGGCTGGAATCGGTCAGACAGATGCTGATCGGGAGACGGGAGGAGGCGCCGTCGGACAGAAAAGAATTTTTTACCGGTGCGATCGAGCATATCGATGCTGTCTACGCAATTGCGGATCAATACCGGGAATACGCAAGGGAACAGGGGAACGAAATGCTGTACGGCGCACTGTGCGTGGTGCCGCGCCTTGCTGCCGCCGATTACTATCAGGCGCTGGTATTCATGAAACTCCTGATCTATACAATGCGGGCGTCGAACGTGTATCATGTTACGCTGGGCAGGTTCGATCAATACATGTATCCCTTTTTTGAGCGGTCGCGCAGCGGCGGAGCGTCGCGCGAACAGCTTGCCGAACTGACCCAATTGTTTTTTATCTCGCTGAACCTCGATACGGACCTTTATCACGGCGTACAGTTGGGCGATAACGGACAGAGCATGGTGCTGGGCGGCCGTACGGCTGTGTGTGCCGACGTATATAATGCGCTGAGCGATCTGATCATGGACTGCTGTCTGGAACTGTGTCTCATCGATCCGAAGATCAATCTGCGGGTCGATCACAATACGCCGCGCGAACGGTATGTCAAGGGGAGCGAGATGACCGCGAAGGGCCTTGGCTTTCCGCAATATTGCAACGACGACGTGGTGATCCCTGGACTTGTAAAGTTGGGATACCGGTATGAAGATGCCTGTGAGTATGCGGTGGCGGCATGCTGGGAGTTTATCATTCCGGCGGAGGGCTATGATATCCCCAATATCGTCACAATGAATTTTCCCCTGGCGGTGCGTCGGGCGACCGTCTGTTCGTTGCCGCAATGCGATACCTTCGGGCAGTTCATGATGTGCGTCAAGCAGTCTGTGTTTGATTTCTTCGAACAGCTTAAGATCGAGGCTGCCGGAAAGCGCGCCGAATTTGCAAAGACGCCCAACCCCTTTGTGTCGCTCTTTCTCCGCGGCTGCCGCCGGAGCGGGTCGGACATCACCGAACTTGGCGCGAGATACAACAATGACGGCATACACGGGCTGGGCATCGCGCCCGCCGTGGATGCGCTTGCCGCGATCAAGAAGATGGTCTTTGACGAAAAAGAGGTGGACAAGGTGGAGTTGATCGATGCCTTGCAGAACAATTTCCGATCGTATGACGCGCTGAGGTCGGCTCTGCTGCGCTGTCCCAAAATGGGCAACAACGACGATGAGACGAACAGCATCTGCGATGAGCTGTTGAATTTCTTCGCAACGATCGTCAATAATACGCCCAATTCCGCAGGCGGCGTCTTTCGGGCAGGAACGGGTGGCCCGCAGGATTACGTCTATATGGCGCAGGATGTCGGCGCAACGGCGGACGGGCGGCTGGCGGGACAGCCCTATCCGTCGAGCTTTTCCCCGTCCATCGGGGTAAAGACGGACGGTCCTCTCTCCGTGATCAAATCCTTTACACGCTTTGATATGACGCAGATCATCAACGGCGGTCCGTTGACGCTTGAACTGCATTCCAATGTGTTCCGCAATCATATCGGGGTGGATAAGGTGGCGGATCTCGTCCGTGCATTTATTTTGCTGAAAGGGCATCAGTTGCAGCTCAATTCGGTAAGCCGTGAAAAATTGCTCGATGCGCAGGCTCATCCGGAACAATATCCCGATCTGATCGTGCGCGTATGGGGCTGGAGCGGTTATTTCTGCGAACTGGATACCGCCTTCCGGAACCACATCATTGCGCGCACGGAATATACCGTATAATGTGCTCTATCGGATGTATGCAGACAGGCGCTGTGTTGATCGCAGCGTCTGATCTTTTGTATGGCGCATTCAGTTCGGGCGGCGGGCGCCGCGCGCAGCAATTTTTCAAAATTATTTTCCGAACAAGCGTTTGCGTTTGTTTAAGGGGGTGAATTTCACGGTATAATATAGGCGGAATGAAGAGGGAACGGGGGTGCCGTTTCCCGAGGAGGAAGATATGGACGCCAACAAATTTACGCAAAAATCGCTGCAGGCGGTGCAGCATGCGCAGACGACCGCCATGGAGTACGGCAATCCCGAATTGTGCGTGCTCCACCTTGCGCTCGCCCTTCTGGAAAAGGACGGGCTGTGTTACCGCATCGTGGGCCGCGCGGGGGCGGATGCCGACGGGCTTTCCCGCGCCGTCAAGGACGCGGTGGATCGCCTTCCCAGAACGTCGGGCGGCTCCCAGCCCTACGCCACGCCCGCCGTGGGGCGCATCCTCAACGAGGCGGAAAAACTCGCCGCGGGCATGAAGGATGAATACATCTCCGTCGAGCACCTCTTTTTGTGCCTGTTTGACAACGACGAGAAGGGCCTGAAGGACATCTTCTCACGGTTCGGGCTGACCAAGAACAAGTTTCTGGAGGGCATGAAGCAGGTGCGCGGCAATCAGAACGTGACGAGCGACAATCCCGAGGAGACCTACGAGGCGCTCGAAAAGTACGGCACCGATCTAACCAAGCGCGCCCGCGAGCACAAGCTCGAGCCGGTCATCGGGCGGGATGAGGAGATCCGCAACGTCGTGCGCATCCTCTCGCGCAAGACCAAGAACAACCCCGTGCTCATCGGCGAGCCGGGCGTGGGCAAGACGGCCATTGCCGAAGGACTTGCCCAGCGCATCGTCAAGGGGGACGTGCCCGAAACGCTCAAGGGCAAGACGCTCTTCTCCCTCGATATGGGCGCACTCATCGCGGGCGCCAAGTACCGCGGCGAGTTCGAGGAACGCCTGAAGGCGGTGCTCGCCGAAGTCTCCAAGTCCAACGGCAATATCCTGCTGTTCATCGACGAGCTGCACACCGTGGTGGGCGCGGGCAAATCGGAGGGCGCCATGGACGCGGGGAACCTGTTAAAGCCCCTGCTGGCGCGCGGCGAGCTGCACTGCATCGGTGCGACCACGCTGGACGAATACAGAAAGTACATTGAAAAGGACGCCGCGCTCGAGCGTCGGTTCCAGCCCGTCATGGTGAACGAGCCGACGGTGGAGGATACCATCTCCATTTTGCGCGGGCTCAAGGAACGCTTTGAAATTTTCCACGGCGTGCGCATTCACGACGACGCGCTCGTGGCGGCGGCGGTGCTCTCCAACCGCTACATTACCGACCGTTTCCTGCCCGACAAGGCCATCGACCTGGTGGACGAGGCGGCGGCAATGATCCGCACGGAGATCGACTCCATGCCCGCCGATATGGACGCGATGAACCGCAAGATCGCGCAGCTCGAGGTGGAGGAAAAGGCGCTCTCCAAGGAGCAGGACAATCTCTCGCAGGCGCGCCTTGAGGCATTGAAGAAGGAGCTTGCCTCCCTCAAGGAGACGTTCGCCGCCATGAAGGCGAAGTGGGAGGACGAAAAGAACGCCATCCGCGCCGAGAAGGAGATCAAGGCGGAGATCGACCGCGTGAACGGCGAGATCGATTCCGCCATGAGCGCGGGCAGGTTCGAGGAGGCGTCCCGCCTGAAGTACGGCACGCTCGTCGAACTCAACAAAAAGCTGGAGGCGGCAAAGTCGAGCGTCAACTCCCGCGAGGACGCCATTCTGCAGGACGAGGTGACGGAGGAGGAGATCAACCGCATCGTCGCCCGCTGGACGGGCATTCCCGTGGCGCGCCTCAAGGAGGGCGAGCGCGAAAAAATCCTGCACCTCGAGGACGATCTGCACAAGCGCGTCGTGGGGCAGGACGAGGCGGTCAGCAAGGTCGCGGACGCCATTCTGCGTTCGCGGGCAGGCATCTCCGATCCCAACCGTCCCATCGGCTCCTTCCTGTTCCTCGGCCCCACGGGCGTGGGCAAGACGGAGCTTGCCAAATCGCTCGCCGAAAACCTGTTCGACGACGAAAAGAACATCGTGCGTATCGATATGTCGGAGTACATGGAAAAGTTCTCCGTGTCCCGCCTGATCGGCGCGCCTCCCGGATATGTCGGCTATGAGGAGGGGGGTGCGCTCACCGAGGCGGTGCGCCGCAAGCCCTATTCCATCGTGCTGTTCGACGAGATCGAAAAGGCGCACCCCGACGTATTCAACATTCTTTTGCAGATTCTGGACGACGGCCGCGTGACCGATTCGCAGGGCAGAACGGTGGACTTCAAGAACACCATCATCATTCTGACGAGCAACCTCGGCTCAGACTTTATCATGGAGGGCATCGAGGACGGCGAGATCACCGAGGCGGCGCGTTCGCGGGTGGCGGAGCTTCTGAAGCATTCCTTCCGCCCCGAATTCCTGAACAGGCTGGACGAGATCATCATGTTCAAGCCGCTCACGCGCGAGAACATCGACAAGATCGTGGGGATCCTTCTCGGCAGGCTGAAGGAGCGGCTGGCGGCGGAGAACCTGACGCTCGAGGTCACGCCGCGCGCGATCGGGTATATCTCGGACAACGGCTACGATCCCGCCTTCGGCGCCCGTCCCTTAAAGCGGTTCATCCAGTCCCGCGCGGAGACGCCCATCGCCAAGTTCATCGTCAAAGAGAACCCGCAGGCGGGGGAGACCATCGTGCTCGACGTGGACGAAAGCGGGCTTGTTCTGCACAGAAAGGGCGCGGAAAACGCATAACGTCCTGTAAAATTCGGAACATTTCGGGTAATCTGTATGAAGGGTCTCATTCTCGTCAACGCCTATACGCAGAACGAACATGAACTCAACCAACCCCGCCGTATCCGTCAGGAACTGGCGGGGCTTGGCGTGCCTTGCGATCTGCGGCGCAACGACTTTGTGCCTGCGTGGGTTGCGGGCGGCGTCCGTGCGGACGCCGCCCGCGGGTATGACTTCTGCGTCTATCTCGACAAGGACAGGTACGTTCCCCGCCTTCTGGAGGGGGCGGGCATGCGCCTGTTCAACCGCGCGCGGGCGGTGGAGGTGTGCGACGACAAAATGCTCACCCACATTGCCCTTGCGGACGTCGTGCCCATGCCTGTGACCATGTCCGCGCCGCTGTGCTATACGGCGGGCGCGCCTCTTTCCGATGCGCTGGTGGGGCGGGTGGAGGAGATTTTGGGCTATCCCGTCGTCGTCAAGGAATGTTACGGCTCCCTCGGAAAGGGGGTGCACCTTGCCCGCGATCGGGCGCAGCTGCATGAGATCGCCGCCCGCCTGCAGGCTAGGCCCCACCTCTTTCAGAAGTTTATTGCCGAGAGCGCGGGGCAGGATATGCGCGTCATCGTCATCGGCGGAAGGGCGGTGGGCGCCATGCGGCGCACCTCAAAGGGAGATTTCCGCTCCAATGCGGAACTGGGCGGGCGCGGCGAGACTGCCGAACTCACCGCACAGGAAAAGGCGATCTGCGAAAGCGCGGCGCAAATGCTCGGGCTAGACTACTGCGGCATCGATCTGCTGCTCTCGGCGGACGGCCCGCTCGTGTGTGAGGTAAACTCCAACGCCTTTTTCGGCACTTTCGAGCGCGTGACGGGCATCAACGTTGCAAGGCTGTATGCGCAGCATATCGTGAATACGATGCGCAGCGCATCGTAAATAAGGCAAAGCGAAAAACTTGCGGAGACTGTGGAAATTGCAGAAATGCGGTGGAATTGCAGAAACCGTGGAGACAGTGAAATATATGCGAAGGGTTAGCTTGCTCTATGTTCGCCTCCCGTCATTCTGAACGAAGTGAAGAATCCCCTCATACGTTGTCTCAGGGGCATGAAAACGCGACAAGCCTCCCTCTAAGAGGGAGGTGGCGAGCGCATGCGAGTCGGAAGGAGTAATCCCCCCGACGCTGCGCGCCACCCCCCTTAAAGCCCTTTGGGCGTTAAGGGGGGATGTCGGCACGACAGGGGGGGGATTCTGCTCCGCGCGAGGGGATTCTTCGGGCTACCGCCCTCTGAATGACGGGTAGGCGAGAGTCTTTTTCGCGCTGCGCGCCCCTCGGAATGACGAACGCCTCAATAAAAATCGCCCGCGGGTAAGGGTTTTACCTGCGGGCGGTTTGCTGTATGTGCTTATTGTTCTCGGTTTCGTGCTGAAGATGCCGACGTCTTTGTACTTACCCCACGATCAGGTTGACGAGGCGCCCGGGGACGATGATGCACTTTTTCACCGTCTTGCCCGCCATCTTCTCCTGCACTTCGGGCAGCGCCAGGACGAGCGCTTTCACTTCCTCCTCGGTGGCGGTGGTGGAGATCATCGCGCGGCATGCCATCTTGCTGTTGACCTGCACGGCGTATTCCTTTTCATCGAGGTGCAGCGCGCTCTCGTTGGCTACGGGATAGCGCTGTTCAAATACGAATCCTCTGCCGTCGATCTCCTCCCAAAGCTCCTCGCAGAAGTGGGGGGCAAAGGGGGCGAGCAGCAGCACCAGGTCGCGCACCGCCGCCTTTTCCACGGCAATGTTCTTTGTCTCCAGCGCATCGTATTTGCCCAGTGCGTTCACAAGCTCCATGATGCGCGCGATCGCCGTGTTGAAGGAGAACGCCTCCAGGTCCTTGCTCACCCTGTCGATGGCATAGTTCTTTGCGTAGTCGAGCGCCTTTTCGTCGGCGCCGTAGGCGGCGTCTTTGCCCGTCTTGTATTTGTTGACCTTGCGCACCAGCTTTTCCACGCGGTCCAAAAACTTGGCGATCGCCTTGATGCCGTCGTCGTTCCACGGGCCGCCCTCGGTGTAGGAGAACCCGAACATCAGGTACATGCGGAAGGCGTCCGAGCCGTACGTCTCCACATATTCGTCGGGGGAGACGATATTGCCGTGCGATTTGCTCATGCGGTTGCCGTCAGGACCGAGAATGACGCCCTGATGTACAAGCCTCTTGAACGGTTCGGAGAAGTCGAGATAGCCCATATCGCGCAGCGCCTTCGTAAAGAACCGCGCATACAGCAGGTGCATGCAGGCGTGTTCCGCGCCGCCCACGTACACGTCCACGGGCAGCATGGCATCGGCTGCCTCGCGGGAGAAGGGCTCTTTTTCGTTGTGCGCGTCCGCATAGCGCAGGTAGTACCAGCTCGAACACACAAAGGTGTCCAGCGTGTCGGGGTCGCGCTGCGCCTCGCCGCCGCACTTGGGGCAGACGGTGTGCATGAATTTTTCGCACTTGGCGAGCGGGGACTTCCCATCGGGGCGGAATTCCACGTCATAGGGAAGGCGGACGGGCAGATCCTTTTCGGGAACGGGCACCGCGCCGCAGTTGGGGCAGTGGATGACGGGGATGGGCGCTCCCCAGTAGCGCTGGCGGGAGACCAGCCAGTCGCGCAGGCGGTAGTTGACCTTCTTGCCGCCCTTGCCCAATTTGGAGATATACGCCGCCACTTCCGCGCGCGCCTCCTCGCCGAACAGGCCGTCGAACTGCAAAGAACCGACCATGATGCCGTCCTCGGTGAAGGGGAGCTGCGTCTCGCCGCCCTTCTTTTCGATGACCTTGACGATGGGCAGGTTGTATTTTGTGGCGAACGCATAATCGCGCTCATCGTGCGCAGGAACCGCCATCACCGCGCCCGTGCCGTAGCTTGCCAGAACGTAGTCCGCAAGCCAGATGGGAATTTTTTTGCCGTTGACGGGGTTGGTGCAGTAGCTGCCCGTGAACACGCCCGTCTTTTCACGGGTGGAGGAGAGGCGCTCGATCTCGTTCGCCTTCGCCGTCTGCGCGATATATTCCTCCACGGCGGGCAGCTGTTCGGGCGTCGTGAGCTTGCGCGCAAGGGGATGCTCGGGCGCGAGCACCACGTAGGTGACGCCGAACACCGTGTCGCAACGCGTCGTGTAGACGCGCAGCTTGTCGCCGCTCTCGCACTCGAATTCGATCTCGCAGCCCGTGGATTTGCCGATCCAGTTGCGCTGCATGTTCTTGGTCTTTTCCGGCCAGTCGAGGGCGTCAAGGCCGCTGAGCAGTTCTTCGGCATAGTCGGTGATCTTGAAGAACCACTGCGTCAGGTTCTTTCTGACCACCTGCGAGCCGCAGCGCTCGCACACGCCGCCCTCCGCCTGTTCGTTGGCAAGCACGGTCTGGCAGGAGGGGCACCAGTTGACGGGCGCCTCCTTGCGGTAGGCAAGCCCCTTCTTGTAGAGCTGCAGGAACATCCACTGCGTCCACTTGTAGTAGTTTTCCTCGCAGGTCTTGACCTCCGCCGACCAGTCGAACATGGCGCCCATCGCGCGCAGCTGGCCCTCCATCGTCTCGATGTTCTTCTCGGTGGAGTCCTTGGGGTGGATGCCCGTCTTGATCGCGTAGTTCTCGGCGGGCAGGCCGAAGGCGTCAAAGCCCATGGGCTGGAATACGTTGTAGCCCTGCATCCGCTTGAAACGGGCGTAGGAATCGGTGGGGCCGTAGTTGTACCAGTGCCCGATGTGCAGCTTTGCGCCGGAGGGGTAGGAGAACATCTCGAGCACATACCATTTTTTGTGCTCGGTGTCCTTTTTATCGAATTGGTTGAACTTTGCCTTCTCCCAACGCGACTGCCACTTGCGTTCGACCGAATGATGATCCATGCTGTTTCCTCTGTCCTTGAAATGCTTTTGCAGTCTCTCCATTTTACTATTGTTTGGCGGGAAAGTCAAGCCGCCTGCCCGCATTTTTGCAAATTCGTGCAGTTTTGACAAAGTTGTGCGCCGCGCGGGCGCCCGCGCGTACAAAAAGACGGGGGAAGATGGCGGCAGGCGCAATAAAACGGAAAAAACTTCATACAATAGTGGCGTGGAGACTGTATTTTTGTCCGAACGCAGGGAGAACGCTGCGTTTCTCTCCTATCTGTACAATGCGCTGCTGGCGGACGTCGTTGCCATGGACGGCAGGGGGGAACTGTCCTTTTCGGGGGAACGCGCCGCGATCGGGCTGAGCGTCCCTTCGCGGCAGGCGCTCTCCTCCGCCGTGACGGACGCCGTCACCGAGGTGCTGTGCATCGGCTATAAATTCCGCTTTCTCGAGCAGCGGCTGCGCGTCAGCCTCTCGCGCGCGGAACGGCGGCTGCTCGCCGCGGCGCTCATCGCCGCCGACTATGAAGGGGACGCCGCATACGTGCGCCGCAAGGTGCAGTTCCTTGGCTCGTGCGCCGTGGACGGCATCTATGCCTTCCGCCTGGGCGCGCTGCGGGAGAAGTGGGAGACCATCGTGCGCTACGTGCCGCCCGCCTTTTCCTCGCAGGATCTGAAAAAGTTCTGCGCCTTTCTCGCGGGGGAGAGCGCCAACAAGATCTACCTCAAGGGCAGCGCCGTGTACGGCCCCGATTTCACGCCGCTGCGGCGCAGCCGCCTGACGGGGGAGGAGGACCTTCGCACGGAGATCGTTCTCGCGGATGCGGGGTTCATCTACTGCCTCGGGGAAGTGGAGGATTCCGTCGGCGATTTTCTGCAAAAATATTACGCCGAGCGCGCGATATTTTCTTGACAAAACGCGCGTCTTCCTCTATAATACGGGTACGGAAAGACAAGTAGCCCCGTGCGCGGTTTTCAGAGAGCGGACCCCTTCGGCTGGAAGGTCTGCATCTGCAATCGGAGCGTGAAACCGCTTTCCCGTCGGGCAAAAATTCAAAGAGCGGCCGTGAACATCGGCAATTAAGGTGGAACCGCGCGGAATGTCTGCGTCCTTAAATTTCCTCTGAAAAGAGGGGTTTGAGGGCGCTTTTTTGTGGAATTTCATGCCCTGCACAGTACTATGTCAGACATAATCGGAATTTACGGGAGGAAAATCATGCAAATCACATTGAAAAACGGCGATGCGCTCGAGCTGGAAAACGGGGCGACTGCCTACAAGGCTGCGCAAAAGATCTCCGAAGGGCTTGCCCGCGCCGCCGTGGCTGCAAAGGTCAACGGCAAACTGTGCGACCTGTCGCACGTCCTTTGCGAGGGCGATTCGCTCGAACTGGTCACGCTCAAGGACAAGGAGGGGCTGGAGGTCTACCGCCACACCTGTGCGCACGTTCTGGCGCAGGCGCTCAAGACCATCTATCCCACCTGCAAACTCGCCATCGGCCCCGTCGTCGAGAACGGTTTTTACTACGACGTTGACTTCAAGACGCCCATCACGATGGAGGACTTTTCCAAGATCGAGACGGAGATGAAGAACATCATCAAGAGCAACCTGCCCATCGAGCGCTTTACGCTGCCCCGCGAAGAGGCGATCGCGCTCATGAGCAAGTACCACGAAAAGTACAAGGTGGAGCTCATTCAGGACCTGCCCGAGGGGGAGGAAATTTCCTTCTACCGGCAGGGCGCGTTCGTTGACCTGTGCCGCGGCCCGCACCTGCCCTCGACGGGCAAGATCAAGGCGTTCCGCCTCGTCTCCATCGCGGGCGCATATTGGCGCGGCGACGAAAAGAAGAAGATGCTCACCCGCATCTACGGCACCGCCTTCGCCAAGAAGGAGGAGATGGACGAATACTTCGAGATGCTCGAGGAGGCCAAAAAGCGCGACCACATCAAGCTCGGAAAGGAGATGAAGCTGTTCGCGCTGCTGCCCGAGGGCAAGGGCTTTCCCTTCTTCCTGCCGGCGGGCATGGTGCTCAAGAACACGCTCATCGACTACTGGCGGCAGCTCCACCGCCGCGAAGGGTATGTGGAGGTGCAGACGCCCATCATTCTCAATCGCTCGCTCTGGGAGACGTCCGGCCACTGGGATCACTACAAGGACAACATGTACACGACCAAGATCGACGGCGAGGACTGCGCCATCAAGCCCATGAACTGCCCGGGCGGCATGCTCGTGTACAAGACGCAGCCGCACAGCTACAAGGACCTGCCCATCCGCATGGGCGAGCTGGGCATCGTTCACCGCCACGAAAAGAGCGGACAGTTGCACGGGCTGATGCGCGTGAGGTGTTTCACGCAGGACGATGCGCACATCTTCATGCTGCCCGAGCAGATCACGCAGGAGATCAAGGGCGTCGTGCGCATCATCGACGAAGTGTACACGCTGTTCGGGTTCAGATACCATGTGGAACTGTCCACCCGCCCCGAAAATTCCATGGGCAGCGACGAGGACTGGGAGGCGGCGACGGGCGCTCTGCGCGCCGCGCTCGACGAACTCGGCCTTCCCTATTCCGTCAACGAAGGGGACGGCGCGTTCTACGGGCCGAAGATCGACTTCCACCTGGAGGACTCCATCAAGCGCACCTGGCAGTGCGGCACCATTCAGCTCGATTTCCAGATGCCGCAGCGCTTTGACCTCGAATATGTGGGCGAGGACGGGCAAAAGCACCGTCCGATCATGATCCACCGCGTCGTGTTCGGCTCCATCGAGCGCTTTATCGGCATTCTCATCGAGCACTTTGCGGGCAAGTTCCCCGTGTGGCTCGCGCCCGAACAGGTGCGCGTGCTGCCCGTGACCGACCGCGCCGCGCAGTATGCGCAGGAGCTTGCCGACGAGATGAACGCCGCGGGCCTGCGCGCGTCCGCCGACCTTCGGAAGGAAAAGCTGGGCAGGAAAATTCTCGATGCCGAAATGGAGAAGGTGCCCTACAAGCTCGTTGTCGGCGACAAGGAGGTGGAGGAGGACTCCGTCTCCGTCCGCCGCCGCGGGGAGGGGGACATCGGCTCGATGAGCAGGGCCGAATTCATTGCCCTCGTCCAAAAAGAGGACAAAGAAAAGGCGATCTTCTGAAAAAATATCGGAAATCGGCGGGAAAATATCTTGACAAAGGGCGCGCTTTCTGTTAAAATTGTCAGCGTCAAGCAGAGGTGAACCCTTCTCCCCGTATCTGCCAAGCGGAACGGGTCCATGAAATCGGCTTAAAGCGTGCTATGCGCTTTCTGATTTTTTCACGGGTCGCACTCTGTGCGGCCCTATTATTTTTGCGAGGTGGGAAGTATCAAAACGCAGAACCAGATGAACGGGGAAATCCGCGACCGCGAGATCAGGGTGATCTCGCAGACGGGGGAGATGCTCGGGGTCATGTCTCCGCGCGAGGCGCTGCGCCTTGCCGAGGATGCCGGGCTGGACCTCGTCAAAATTTCGCCCAATGCCGTGCCGCCCGTGTGCAAGATCATGGACTGGGGCAAGTTCAAATTTGAACAGGCGAAAAAGGAGAAGGAGAACAGGCGCAACCAGAAGGTCGTCGAGCTCAAGGAAGTGCAGCTCTCCGTCACCATCGACGTGGGCGACGTCAAAGTCAAGGCGCGCAAGGCGACGGAGTTTTTGCAGGACGGCAACAAGGTCAAAGTCACCATCCGCCTGAGAGGGCGGCAGATGGCGCACGCGCACCTCGGGCGCGACGTCATGATGAACTTCTACGAAATGCTCAAGGATGTCGCCGTCATCGAAAAGCCCGTCAACCAGGAGGGGCGCAACCTCATCATGATCTTGGGGCCGGTCAAAAAATAACAGGCAACGCCGCCCGCGGGCGGCTGCGCATAGAACAAGCAAAAAACGGAGGATATTCATATGCCCAAACAGAAATCGCACAGCGGCAGCAAAAAGCGCTTTTGGCTCACGGGCACCGGGAAGGTCAAACGGCCTCACGGCGGCAAGAACCACAAGGCGGAGACCAAGAACAGAAAGAGAAAGAGAAATCTGCGCAAGAACACGCTCGTCTCCTCGGCACAGGAGAACAACGTCAAGCAGATGATCCCCTACAAGGGTTAACGGGAGGAACGGACAATGCGTATCAAAAGAGGCGTCAACGGCGTTAAAAAGCGCAGAAAGATCTTAAAGCTTGCCAAGGGGTACTTCGGCTGCAAGAGCAAGAACTACCGCATCGCGCGGCAGGCGGTGATGAAGTCCCTGAACTATGCCTACATCGGCAGAAAGCGCAGAAAGCGCGACATGCGCTCCCTGTGGATCGCCCGCATCAACGCAGGCGCAAGGCAGAACGGGCTTTCCTATTCCAAACTCATGCACGGGCTGAAGGTCGCCGGCATCGAGCTCAACCGCAAGGTGCTTGCCGATCTCGCCGTGACGGATGCCGCCGCGTTCGCGGACATCTGCAGCAAGGCGAAAGCCGCCATCTGAAGCGATCGAAAAGCCTTTGAAAAAAGGCTTTTTTCGCGTACATTCATGGTCATCGTTTCCAGACAAAACCCGCTCGTCAAAGAGCTTGCCTCCCTCAGGGAAAAGAAGGGCAGGCGCGCGCGGGGCGCCTTTCTCGTCGAGGGCACCAAGATGGTGCGCGAGGCGTTCGCGGCAGGCATGAACGTGCTGCGCGTCGCCGTGCGCGAGGACTACGCCGGCGAGGATTTTCCCGCCCCCGCCGTGGTGCTGGGCGCGGGCGCATTTGCCGCCGTCTCGGACGAAAAGACGCCGCAGGGCATCGTGGCGGAAGTCGCACTTCCCAGCGCACGGCTGCGTCCGCCCGCGGGCAACTGCCTCTTTCTGGACGGTCTGCAGGACCCCTCCAACGTCGGCGCGATCGTCCGCACGGCGGTCGCGGCGGGTTACGGGGAGCTGTATCTGGCGGACTGCGCCGATCCCTTCTCCCCAAAGAGCGTACGCGCGAGCATGAGCGGCGTGTTCTTCGCCCGCCTCATGCAGGGTACGCGCGAGGAGCTGCTCTCCCTCATCGGCGTGCCGCTCATTGCGGCGGATATGGGCGGGGAGGACGTGTTCTCCTTCACGCCGCCCGCACAGTTCTGCCTTGCCGTCGGCAGCGAGGGCAGCGGGCTGACGCAGGCGGTGCGCGGCAGGGCGGACTTCACCGTGCGCATTCCGATGGACGCGCGCACGGAGAGCCTGAACGCGGCAGTTTCGGCGGGGGTTTTGATGTACGCGCTGAAGGCGCAAACACATTTACGGAGGTAATCAATATGTCAGGTCACAGCAAGTGGCACAATATCCAGGCAAAGAAGGGCAAGGCGGACGCTGCGCGCGGCAGGATCTTCACCAAACTCGGGCGTGAGATCGCGGTCGCGGCGCGCGGCAATCCCAATCCTTCGACCAACTCCAAGCTGGCGGACGTCATCGCCAAGGCAAAGGCGGCGAACATGCCCAACGACAACATCGAGCGCTCCATCAAGCGCGCGGCGGGTGAGCTGGGCGACAAGGACTACAAGGAACTGACCTACGAGGGCTACGGCGTGGGCGGCGCGGCGGTCATCATCTCCACGCTGACGGACAACAACAACCGCACGGCGGGGGATATCCGCGCCATCATGACCAAGCACGGCGGGTCTCTGGGCACAACGGGCAGCGTCTCGTACATGTTTGATCACAAGGGGCTGATCGTCGTCGAGCGCACGCCCGATCTGGACGAGGACGCGATGACCGATTACGCCATCGAGGCGGGGGCGGACGACGTCGTCACGACGGAGGACGCCTACGAGGTCTACACCGCCGTGCCCGCCTTCTCCGAGGTGCGCAAGTTCTTGGAGGAAAAGGGCCTTTCCTTCCTCTCGGCGGAACTTGGAATGTTCCCGCAGAGCAGGATCGCCCTGCCCGAGGACAAGCTTGAGACCTTCCGCAAGATGCTCGACAAGCTGGAGGAGAACGACGACGTGCAGACCGTCTGGCACAATGTCGATCTCCCCGAAGAGGAAGAAGAGGAGTAAAAACTTTATCTTCGCAGACCCGACCCCCGTCGGGTCTTTTTTTGTACAAAAAATGCAGAAATGCGCCTGTATTCTGACGGCTAAGCTGTCCCCGATATGGAACTATATCCAATCCTCCATGATTTGCAGATACAGATTGATATATTTTTCTACAAGTAAAATAAATTGCTCATCCGTCTTGGCGCGTTCGCCATCTTTCGACTGCCCGACCTGTTTGGGATATATTGTTTTTCCCCGATGGGAATGAACCAATCTTTTGCATTCAAGATCGGGCAACAATTGAATATGATCGATCAGCTTTGATTGGTTATTTTTCAGATCGTTATCGGATACCCCGTAGCAAAGAATGAGCGCTTTAAAATCTTCGCCGCAGCAATCGCGGCTCCTTATCTCTAAATAAGGAATATTTCGATTGCAGAATCCGAGTCTTTTTACGCAGAGAATGACATACGGGTACTGTCCTGCTTTCCGCGAAGAGCATTCATACAAGTTGCCGTTTCCGTTGAGTGCAGGAATAACGATCTTATCAAAATAAGATTTCCAAGCGATATAATCTGATTTTGACTTGCTGCTCATCGGTTTTTGCGTATTATTCCAGGCATCGGCTATCTTACAGACGTATTCTGCATACTGTGAGATGATGAGATTATCGGAATTTTTATACGGATCAAAAAAGGCAGCAATCTCATGCAGATGAAAAATGTTCCATTTGCTTTTATTGCACGTATTGGCTTTGTCAATACGCGCTTTTTCTTCATCTTCCGGTACGCCCAACTTATAGAAAACCTTGTATACTTCATGGTCTTCTATTCTGTCGATATGTTTATCATAGGAAATCAGCTGATCGTGTTCGTTGGAAAATGTTTTATCTTCGATACATAATACGATTTTTCTGTCAAGCGTAGTGGTCAACCATACGGTGATGTCGATTTTATGCCACTGCGGAACGGTTTCAAGGCTTTTCACCGTTTCGTCTTTCTGGAATCCGCAAAACGTTCCGAGCAAAGCATTCGCGATATTGCCGATTTTCGGGTCGTCATAATTATTGAATATCCACATTAAAAATGCGTCTTGTGAAAGTTCTTTCGTGGCATAATCAAATAAATTTTTCATAAGCGCTCCATTCTTTCATTTTTTTCGCGGATATTTGATAACGGTTTTTCAATTTTCGAAAAATTTCTTTGGATTTTATATCATGATACCATTTGGGCTATGATTTGTCAAGAGTGCAATTATCAGGAACGGCAGACTGCAAATTTGATTTTTTAGTTACACAGCGGCGTTGACAGCGCCGCTTTTTTTTGATATAATTTGTCAAAAGCAAAGAGGCAGATATATGACCATTTCCGAAACCTGCAAGCTTGCCAAGGAACACGCGGGGGCGGTGGCGTATTCTTCGGAGGCGGATAAAAACAAGATGCTTGCGCTCGCCGCGGATGCGCTCGTTGCGCGTGCCGGTGAGATCATTGCGGCAAACAAAAAGGACGTCGCTACCTGTACGCGCGGGGAACAGTTCCGCGACAGGCTCCTGCTCGACGAAACACGCATCGCGGGCATCGCAAAGGGGCTGAAACAGCTCATGCGCCTTTCCTGCCCCGTCGGGGAGGTCATCGAACGCTATACGGCGCCCAACGGGTTGGACATATCCCGCGTTCGCGTGCCTTTCGGCGTGGTGGGCATCATCTACGAGGCGAGGCCCAACGTCACGGCGGATGCCGCAGGGCTTTGCATCAAGAGCGGGAACGCCGTGGTGCTGCGCGGCAGCCGCGATGCCTACGCCTCCAACGAGGCGATCGTGCGCATCATGAAGGAGGCGATCGCCGCGGGCGGGTTCGACAGCGAATTTATGCAGCTCATTGCGGACTGTTCGCACGAGGGCGCGCGCGAATTCATGCGGCAGAAGGACTTTCTCGACGTGCTCATTCCGCGCGGGAGCGCATCCCTCATCCAGGCGGCGCTGGAGAACGCGACCGTGCCCGTCATTGAAACGGGAACGGGGAACTGCCACGTGTATGTGGAGAAGTCGGCCCAGCTGCAGATGGCAGCGGACATCCTTTGCAACGCCAAGACGCAGCGCACCAGCGTCTGCAACGCCTGCGAGAGTCTTGTCGTGGACGATGCGTTTGCGCGGGAGCACCTCGACGTTCTGCTGCTGCCCCTTCTGGAGCGCGGCGTGGAGATCGTGGGGGATGAGAGGGCGCGCCGCTACATGCCCGCGGTGGGCGTCGCCGCCGAGCAGGATTTTTATGCGGAATACCTTGCCATGAAACTCTCCGTGAAGATCGTCTCGGGCGTGGACGAGGCGATCGCGTGGATCAACGAACATTCCACGCACCACAGCGAGGCGATCGTCACGCAGGACAGGGCGGCGGCGGAAAAGTTCTTTCGGGAAATCGATTCGGCGTGCGTCTATCAGAATGCCTCCACTCGCTTTACGGACGGTTTTGAATTCGGGTTCGGAGCGGAGATGGGCATTTCGACGCAAAAACTTCACGCGCGCGGCCCGATGGGGCTCAGGGAGCTGACCTCTTATAAATTTATCATTCGCGGGAACGGCCAGATCAGGGGCTGAACGCTCGGCCCCGTCTGTCAGTCAGATATTGTTCAAAGAAAAGGAGATTGGCATGTTGAACATTCCGAAGATGAAAGTGGGGATAGTGGCGGTGAGCCGCGACTGTTTCCCCGAAAGTTTGTCCGTGAACAGGCGCAAGGCACTCGTCGAAAGGTATGAGAAAAAGTACGGCAAGGGCGACATCTACGAATGCCCCGTGTGCATTGTCGAGAGCGAGATCCATATGCAGCAGGCTTTGGCGGACGTCATGGCGGCGGGCTGCAACGCGCTCTGTGTGTATCTGGGGAACTTCGGCCCCGAGATCTCCGAAACGATGCTCGCAAAGGAGTTCTCCGAGCGGATGAACGCGCCCGTCATGTTCTGCGCGGCGGCGGAGGAGAATATCGGCGTTCTTTCCGATTCCCGCGGCGACGCGTACTGCGGCATGCTGAACGCGAGCTATAACTTGAAGCTGCGCGGCGTGAAGGCGTATATCCCCGAGTACCCCGTGGGGGATGCGGCGGAGTGCGCGGATATGATCCACGAGTTTTTGCCCATCGCCCGCGCGGTATATGCGCTCAAGCGGCTGAAAGTCATCTCCTTCGGACCCCGTCCCACCAACTTCCTCGCGTGCAACGCGCCCATCCAGCAGCTGTATAACCTCGGCATCGAGATCGAGGAGAACAGCGAGCTCGATCTCTTCGAGGCGTTCCACAAGCACGATGGCGATAAGCGCATCCCAGAGGTCGTTGCCGATATGGAAAAGGAGCTGGGCGCGGGGAATAAAAAGCCCGAGATCCTCTCCAAGCTCGCGCAGTATGAGCTTACGCTCCTCGATTGGATCGAGGCGCACAAGGGCAGCCGCGAGTATGTGGCGGTCGCGGGCAAGTGTTGGCCCGCATTTCAGACGCAGTTCGGGTTCGTGCCCTGCTATGTCAATTCGCGGTTGACGGGTCGCGGCATCCCCGTGAGCTGCGAGGTGGATATCTACGGAGCGCTCTCCGAGTTCATCGGCACGGTGGTTTCGGAGGACGCGGTGACGCTCCTCGATATCAACAACACGGTGCCCAAGGAACTGTACAACAGCGACGTTGCGGGCAAGTTCAGCTACAAGCTGACGGATACCTTTATGGGATTCCACTGCGGGAACACCTGCGCGGGGAAACTGTGCAATCCCACGATGAAGTATCAGAAGATCATGGCGCGGTCTCTGCCCGTGGAAGTGACGAACGGCACGCTGGAAGGGGACATCGTTCCCGGAAAGATCACCTTCTTCCGCCTGCAGAGTACGGCAGACAATCATCTCCGCGCGTATGTGGCGCAGGGCGAAGTGCTGCCCGTTGCAACGCACTCCTTCGGTTCCATCGGCGTGTTCGCCATTCCCGAAATGGGCAGGTTCTACCGCCATGTGCTCATCGAGGGCGGATTCCCGCACCACGGCGCGGTCGCGTTCGGTCACTTCGGCAAGGCGCTCTTCGAGGTGTTCAAGTACCTCGGCGCGGAGGACATCGGCGTGAACAAGCCCGCGGGTGTTCTTTACAAAACGGAGAATCCGTTCGCATGAATTACTATGTTGGCATAGACCTGGGGACGAGCGGGGCAAAGTTTCTGCTCGTTGCCGCAGACGGCAACATTCTGGCGGAGAATACGCAGACCTATCCTGTGAGTTACCCGCACCCCGGTTGGAGCGAACAAAACCCCGAGGATTGGTTCGCGGCTGCATTGCGGGGGCTGAAAGAGCTGCTCGCGGGGCAGGATAAATCACTCGTCAAAGGCATCTCCTTCGGCGGGCAGATGCACGGGCTAGTCGCGCTGGATGAACACGATAATGTCATCCGTCCCGCCATTTTGTGGAACGACGGCAGAACGGAGGAGGAGACGCGCTGTCTCAACGAGGTCGTCGGAAAGGACAAGCTCTCCGCATGGACGAGCAATATCGCCTTTGCGGGGTTCACCGCGCCCAAGCTCCTTTGGATGAAAGCGCACGAGCCGGAGAACTTTGCCCGCATTTCCAAGATCATGCTGCCCAAGGACTATCTTGCCTACCGTCTGTCGGGCGCGTTCTGCACCGACTTTTCGGACGCGAGCGGCATGCTCCTTTTGGACGTCAGAAACCGCCGTTGGTCGCGGGAAATGTGCGACGTATGCGGAATTTCGGAACAAATGCTCCCCAAACTGCACGAAAGCTATCAGGTGGTCGGCACGCTCAAAGCGCAGATCGCGGCCGAGCTCGGACTGAAGGACGTCAACGTCATCGCGGGCGCTGGCGACAACGCCGCGGCGGCGGTGGGCACGGGCGTTGTGGGCGAGGGCGGCTGCAATATCTCCTTAGGTACGAGCGGCACGCTGTTTGTCTCGTCTCAATCGTATAAGGAAGATAAAGTCAACGCGCTGCACTCCTTCTGCCATGCGGACGGCGGCTGGCACCTGATGGGCTGTATCCTGTCCGCCGCAAGCTGCAACAGCTGGTGGTCCGATCGTATTCTGCAGACGAATGATTATGCTGCGGAACAGGCGGGGCTGGACGAATATCTCGGCGGGAACGACGTATATTTCCTTCCCTATCTCATGGGCGAACGCAGTCCGCACAACGATGTGACGGCGCGCGGCGCGTTCATCGGCATGCGCCCCGATACCACGCGCGGGCAGATGACGCTTGCCGTGCTTGAAGGGGTTGCATTCGCGCTGCGCGACTGCATGGAGGCGGCAAAGAAGAACGGCACCGTCATTCCGCGCACCAAGCTGTGCGGCGGGGGTGCAAAGAGCAGGCTGTGGCGCAAGATCGTGGCGAACGTGATGAACATGCCCGTGGACATTCCGCAGACGGAGCAGGGACCCGGTTTCGGCGCGGCGATGCTCGCCATGGTGGGCTGCGGGGAGTATGCGAGCGTGCAGAAGGCGGCGTCTGCCATTGTCCGCGTCAAGGAAACGGTGCTGCCCGTCGGGCATACTGCGGCTGCCTATGAACAGCGCTACCGCCATTTCACCAAACTCTATCCCGCACTTAAAGGATGGTTTTGATCGACATTGTTTACATAACAAAATGAGGCTGCCGATGGCAGTCTCATTTTGTTATACGGTTTGGCGAGTTCTCCGAAAAAGCGGGCGCGTGAAAGAGGCTCAGCGTTTTCTGCCCAGTTCGCTGAGGGCGCCGATCAGAAAATATTCCGCCGTCGAGCCTTTCAGTACACGTTCTTTCGCCTCCGCAGGGGTGAACCAGTGCGCCTCATCGATCTCTTCGTTGAGCACGATCTCGCCCTCGTCCGCCGTTACGATAAAGTTGAGCATCAGCACGTCTTTTGCGTCGTGATAGCGCGAGGCATGGTAGCGCCACTTGATGGCGGTAAGTTTTGTCTCCTCGCGCAGCTCGCGCGGAATGGCCTTTTCGGCGCTCTCGCCCTTTTTGATATAACCGGCGAACAGCTTGTAGTCCTCCTCTCCGGTGTGGCGCGCCAGCAAAATTTTATTTTCCGCGCGGTTGACCACCGTCATGGAAACGGCGACGGGGAAGTAGGGGAATTTGAATGCGCCGCACTGTTCGCAGTACGGGATCAGCCCTTCGTTTTCCAGAAAGCGCAGGGTGAGTTTTGCACCGCAGTCTCTGCAATACATATCGATACCTCGCCTGTTGTATGTCAGTCTAATATTTTACGCCGAACGGGGCGGATTGTCAACTCTTTGGTGTGAAGAATTTGTAAATATCTGTCAAAAACAGAAAACAGACAACGCGGACGGCGCTGAAAGCGCACGAGGAGCGCAGTCAACTTTACTGCCGCTTTTTTGGGCGGCAGCGCTTGACAAAAACGGCAATATTATAGTATAATGACGACGATTGTTTTGTCAGGCGCCGCGGCGCAAGTCCGTGGCGCGCGTGAAGGAGGAAAACATGCTGACTTCGATCTGCGGCATCAACTGGGGCGACGAGGGCAAGGGCAGGATGGTGGACCTGCTGTCCGAAAATTACGACATCGTCTGCCGCTACCAGGGCGGGAACAATGCGGGGCACACCGTCATCAACGAGCGGGGAAAGTTCATTCTCAACCTGCTGCCCTCGGGCATTCTGCGCGAGGGGGTGGTCAACGTGCTCGGCAACGGCATGGTGGTGGATATCCGTCACCTCACGCAGGAGGCGGACAAACTCCGCGCACAGGGCATCTCCATCACGCCCGAAAACCTGAAGATCAGCGACAGGGCGGTCATCACCATGCCCTATCACGTGCTCATGGACTGCCTCGAGGAGGAGCGCCTTGCCGACAAAAAGTTCGGCTCCACCCGCCGCGGCATCGCGCCCGTCTATGCGGATAAGTACATGAAAAAGGCGTTCCGCATGGGGGAACTGCTGCATCCCGAGCGGCTGTACGCGCGCGTCAAGGACATTGTGGAGTGGAAGAACCTCACCGTGGAAAAGGGGTACGGCCACGCGCCCGTCACGGCGGAGGAAGTCATCGAATATTTCAAGACGTACGGCGAGCCGCTCAAGGAATATATCTGCGACGTCGGACTGTATCTGCACGAGGCGAACAGGGCGGGCAAGAACATCATGTTCGAGGCACAGCTTGGCGCCCTGCGCGACATTGACTTCGGCATCTATCCCTACACCTCCTCATCTTCGACCATCGCGGCATACGCGCCCATCGGCGCGGGCGTGCCCAATCTCAAACTGGATAAGTCCATCGGCATCATGAAGGCGTACTCCACCTGCGTGGGCGAAGGTCCCTTCACCGCCGAATATTTCGGCGAGAAGGCGGAAAAACTGCGTCAGGCGGGCGGCGAGTACGGCGCAGCGACGGGCAGGCCCAGAAGGGTGGGGCCGTTCGACGTCGTTGCCTCCCGCTACGGCATTCGCTGCCAGGGCGCGGACGAGGTGGCGCTCACCAAGCTGGATATCCTCTCGGGGCACGAGGAGCTGGAGATCTGCACCGCCTACGAACTGGACGGCGAGCGCATCACGGAATTTCCCTTCCCCGACGCGCTCGACAAGTGCAAGCCCGTGTTCGAGAAAGTGAAAGGCTGGAACTGCGATATCACCTCCTGCCGTAGGTATGACGAGCTGCCCAAGGAGGCGCGCGACTATGTGGAGCTGATCGAAAGGCTCTGCGAATGCCGCATCACCTATATTTCGGTCGGCGCGGAGCGCGACCAGATCATCGTCCGCTGAGGTATGAAGACGCATTTCTGGAAGATGCAGGGCATCGGCAACGACTATATCTATTTTGATTGTTTCGACCGGTTCCCCGCCGACCCTGCCGCCATCGCAAAAAAGCTGTCCGACAGGCACTTCTCCGTGGGCGGCGACGGCGTCGTGTATATCTGCCGCAGCGAAGTTGCGGACGGCAGGATGCGCATGTTCAACGCGGACGGCAGCGAGGGACGGATGTGCGGCAACGCCATCCGCTGTATCGGCAAATTTTTGTATGAAGTGAAGGGCGTGCACAAGGACGTGCTCACCGTCGAAACGCTCAGCGGTATCAAGACGCTCACCCTCTTTGTGTGCGGCGGCGCCGTGCAGTCGGTGCGCGTCGATATGGGGGCGGCGGAGCTGCGCCCCGCGCACATTCCCGCAGCGTTTGCGGGGGAGCGCGCGGTGGACGTCCCGCTCGAAGTGGAGAAAAAGACGTGGCGCGTCACCTGCGTGTCGATGGGTAATCCGCACTGCGTTACCTTCGTTCCCGACCCCTATGCGCTCGATCTGAAAAAGATCGGCCCCGCGTTCGAGCATCACGCGGCGTTCCCCGAACGCATCAACACCGAATTTGTGCGCGCGGACGGGAGGAACGAACTCACCATGCGCGTCTGGGAGCGCGGCAGCGGCGAGACGTGGGCGTGCGGAACGGGCGCCTGTGCGGCAGCCGTGGCGGGCGTTCTGAACGGGCACTGCGGCATGGGGGAGGACGTGACGGTGCATCTGCGCGGGGGCGACCTCGTCATCCGCGTCACAAAAGACGCCGTGTTCATGACGGGCCCTGCCGAATTCGCCTTCGAGGGCGATGTGCAAATCTGAATTTATCGCCGTGCCCGCGGGCGCGGTCTGCCAAGGAGGAAGGAGAATATGACCAAATACGTCTTTGTCACGGGCGGCGTTGTCTCGGGACTAGGGAAGGGCATCACGGCTGCGTCGCTGGGGCGCCTTCTGAAGATGCGGGGGTACAAGGTGGCCTCGCAGAAACTCGACCCCTATATCAACATTGACCCCGGCACGATGAGTCCCTACCAGCACGGCGAAGTCTTTGTCACGGAGGACGGCGCGGAGACCGACCTCGACCTCGGGCACTACGAGCGGTTCATCGACGAGAACCTCAACAAGTTCTCCAACCTGACCACGGGCAAGGTGTATTGGAACGTTCTGAACAAGGAACGCGCGGGCGAATATCTCGGGCAGACGGTGCAGGTCATCCCGCACATCACCAACGAGATCAAGTCCTTTATCTATCAGGTGGGCAAGACTACCAATGCGGATATCGTCATCACCGAGATCGGCGGCACGACGGGCGACATCGAATCGCAGCCCTTCCTGGAGGCCATCCGCCAGGTCGCGCGCGAAGTGGGGCGGGAGAACTGCTGCTTTATCCACGTCACCCTCGTTCCCTACATTTCCGGCTCCTGCGAATTCAAGAGCAAGCCCACCCAGCACTCCGTCAAGGAGCTGCAGGGCATGGGCATCTTTCCCGACATCATCGTGGCGCGCGTGGATGCGCCCATGCCGGCGAGCATCCGCGAAAAGATCGCCATGTTCTGCAACGTGCGCCCCGAGTGCTGCATTGAAAATCTGACGGTGCCCGTCCTGTACGAGGCGCCGATGATGCTGGAGAAGAGCGATCTTTCCACCATCGTATGCAACATTCTGCACCTCGATCCGCGCGCCATCGACCTCACGGAGTGGGAGGAGATGCTCGCACGCATCCACGCCCGCAAAAAGACGGTGCGCATCGCGCTGTGCGGCAAGTACGTGCAGCTGCACGACGCCTACCTCTCCGTTGCCGAGGCGCTCGCGCACGGCGGCTATGAATCGGACGCCAAGGTGGAGATCGAGTGGGTGGATACCGAGGCGCTCACCGCCAGGAACGTCGAAAAGGTGCTGGGCGGCGTGGACGGCGTGCTCATTCCGGGCGGGTTCGGCGTGCGCGGCATCGAGGGCAAGGTGGCTGCCTGCCGCTATGCGCGCGAACACAACATTCCTTATCTTGGCATCTGCCTCGGCATGCAGGTCGCGGTCATCGAGTATGCGCGCGACGTGCTGGGCATTCCCGACGCCAACTCCTCCGAATTCTTCCCCGAGGGCAAGCATTCCGTCATCGACCTCATGCCCGATCAGTACGGCGTGAAGATGGGGGGCACCATGCGCCTCGGCGCCTATCCCTGCGTGGTGCTGGGCGAGAAGATGAAGGAGGCATACGGCTGTGACCTCATTCACGAGCGCCACCGCCACCGCTTTGAATTCAACAACGACTACCGCGAACAGTTCGAGGAACACGGCATGAAGATCGCGGGCACGTCGCCCGACGGCACGCTGTGCGAGGCGGTGGAGGTCCCCGCAAACGATTTCTTTGTGGGCGTCCAGTTCCATCCCGAGTTCAAGTCCCGTCCCAACAACGCGCATCCCCTGTTCCGTGAATTTATCCGTCATGCGGTCATGTATTCGGAAAAGAAGGCAAAATAAATGAAGATCAACGAACATTTTCTCGATCTCAAGGACAGCTATCTGTTCGCGACCGTCGGCAGAAAGACGGCGGAATATAAAAGGGCGCATCCCGACAAGGAGGTCATCCGCCTCTCCATCGGGGACGTGACGCGCCCGCTTGCGCCCGCCGTCATCGCGGCGATGCATAAGGCGGTGGACAACATGTCCCGCACGGAGACCTTCAAGGGATACGGCCCCGATCAGTACTGCTATGCATACGACGAACTGCTCGACACCATCCTGGCAAGCTATGCGCGCAAGGGCGTGACGCTGGAAAAGGGGGAGGTGTTCGTCTCGGACGGCGCCAAGTCCGACTGCGGCAACATCCTCGACATCTTTTCGGTGGACAATACCGTGCTGGTGCCCGACCCCGTCTATCCCGTCTATCTCGATACCAACATCATGGCGGGGCGCAAAGTCGTGTTTGCGGACGCCAACGAGGGCAACGGCTTTCTGCCCATGCCCGACGAGCGCGTACAGGCGGACATCATCTATCTCTGTTCGCCCAACAACCCGACGGGCGCCGCCTACACGTGCGAACAGCTCAAGGCGTGGGTGGACTACGCGCGCGCCAACAACGCCGTCATTCTCTATGACGCGGCATACGAATACTTTGTGACGGACGCACGCTGTGCGCGCAGCATCTATCAGGTGGAGGGCGCCAAGGAGTGCGCCATCGAGCTGTGCTCCTACTCCAAGACGGCGGGTTTTACGGGCGTGCGCTGCGGCTATACCATCGTTCCCCACGCGCTCGTGCGGAAGGGGACGTCCCTCAACAAGCTGTGGGCGCGCAGGCAGTCCACCAAGTTCAACGGCGTGAGCTATATCACGCAGATGGGGGCGGCGGCGGTGTTCACCGAGGAGGGCGAGCGCGAGATCGCCGAAAATATCGGCTATTACCGCGAGAACGCAAAGATCATCTCCGACTGCCTCGACAGCCTCGGCATCTGGTACACGGGCGGTAAAAATTCCCCCTATATCTGGCTCAAGTGCCCGAACGGCATGAAGAGCTGGGACTTCTTCGACTATCTTCTGGAGAATGCGCAGGTGGTCGGCACGCCGGGCAGCGGGTTCGGCGCCAACGGCGAAGGATTCTTCCGCTTGACCGCATTCGGCACGCATGAGAACACAAGGCGGGCGTGCGATCGCATCCGCGCCCTGCTCGGAAAATAACACATTAAGGAAGCAAGGATATGGAAAATGGCAGAAATGCGGGCGTGCTGTGCCATATCTCTTCCCTCCCGGGGAAGTACGGCATCGGTTCGCTCGGCAAAGAGGCGTATCGGTTCGCAAGACTTCTGAAAAAGTGCGGCGTGAAGTACTGGCAGGTGCTCCCCCTCGTGCAGACGGGGTACGGCGATTCCCCCTACAGTTCAGTCTCCTGCACGTCGGGCAATCCCTATTTTATCGACCTTGAACTGCTCGCACGCGAGGGATTGCTCACCAAGGCGGAGCTGGCGCAGGCGCGCCATCTGCCCGGAACGGTGTCTTACGGTTCGCTCTACAACGAGCGCTACGTGACGCTGCGCAAGGCGTTCTCACGGTTCAATTTCGACGGCGAGGACTTCCGAGCCTTTGTACGAAAGGGCGACTTTGAGGACTACGCCCTGTTCATGACGGCAAAGCGCGTATACGGCGAGAATTTCCTCTATTGGGAGGAGCCGCTCAAGTACCGCGACGCCGACGCGCTCGAAAAGCTGCGCACCGATTTTCACGAGGAATATCTCTTCTGGAACTTTCTGCAATACGAATTCAGCCGCCAGTGGAGAGCGCTCAAGGACTATTGCAACGCGCTGGGCATTCGCATCATCGGGGACATCCCGCTCTATGTGGCGGCGGACAGCGCGGACGTCTGGGCGCATCCCGGGCTGTTCAAACTGGACAGCGACCTGCGTCCCACCAAGGTGGCGGGGGTGCCGCCCGACTATTTTTCGGAGACGGGCCAGCTCTGGGGCAATCCCATCTACGACTGGGCGGCGCACGAAAGAGAGGGCTTTGCCTGGTGGACCAAGCGGCTGAAATCCGCGCTCGACCAGTATGACCTTGTGCGCATCGACCACTTCCGCGGCATCGACCGCTACTATGAGATCCCCGCATTTGCCGAGACGGCGGTGAAGGGGGAGTGGCAGGACGGCCCCGGGGAAAAGCTGTTTGCGGGCATCGACGGGGCGGGTCGCATCATCGCCGAGGACCTCGGCATCATGGACGAGGGCGTCAGGGCGCTGCGCGAAAAGCTCGGGTTCCCCGGCATGAAGGTGCTGCTGTTCGCCTTCGACGGCAATCCCGAAAACGAATTTCTGCCCGAACATATCGGCCCCGACAGCGTGTGCTATACGGGGACGCACGATAACGACACGGTGGCGGGCTATGTGCATACGCTCGCTACGGAAGAATTTCTGCTCTTCCGTTCGCGCGTGGCGCAGGTCCTGCAAGAGGCGGGCGTGTATGTAAAACTGGGCGAGAGCGGCGAGGATTTTGCGCAGGCGTTCTGCCGTCTGGCGCTCGCGTCGCGCGCGCAGCTCGCTGTTCTGCCCGTGCAGGACATTCTCGGGCTTGGCAATGAGGCGCGCATGAACTTTCCGGGAACCGACGAGGGCAACTGGAAGTACCGCATGGAAAAGCTCCCTTCGGGCCGTGCCGCCGCAAAACTCAGACATTGGATCAAATTATACCGGAGGTAGGTTTATGGCAGACGAACAAAAGAAGGAAAAGAAGGGATTCTGGAAGGAATTCAAGGAATTTATCGCAAGGGGCAACGTCCTTGACATGGCCGTCGGCATCATCATCGGCGGCGCGTTCACGGCGATCGTCAATGCACTGTGCAACAACATCCTCAAGCCCATCATCAACTGGATCCTTGCCGCGATCATCGGCACCGATTCGCTCGATCAGGTGTATACGTTCCTCAGGACGGCGTACACAACGAACGAGGCGGGGGAGCAGATCATCGATCTTGCAAACTCTATCTATATCGATTGGGGAACATGTATCAATGCGATCATCAATTTCCTTTTGACGGCGCTCGTTCTCTTTCTTATCATCAAGGCTGTTATGAAGGTGAGCAGGATGCGCGAAGAGGCCAAGAAGGCGCTGGAAGAGGCGGCGGAAAAGCATAAGGCGGAAAAGGCCGCCGAAGAGGGCGCTGCGGCAGGTGCGAATGCGGCAGACGCTGCCGCGGACGCCGCCGAAGGGACGGAAAGCCCCGCTGCGAAGGACGCTGCCGAAGGGACGGAAGGCTCTGCCGCGTCCGCAGCCCCGCCCGAACAAAAATAACCCAAAAGCCATCGCCCCGCGCGATGGCTTTTTCATAGCCTTCCCGAGGGGGAAGGCTTTCTCGAACCGTCATTCCGCCCGACGCCGTAGGCGGCGCACGAGTCCCATAGGGACGAAGTAACGTCAGCGAGGAATCCCCTCATACGTTGTCTTAGGGGCACAAAAACGCGGCTAAATTGCTCCCCCTGTGCAAGGGGGAGATGTCAGCAAAGCTGACAGAGAGGGTTGTCAAAGCATGTAACAGATAAGCACAACAACCCTCCCGCCCCTACGGGGCACCCTCCCTTGCACAGGGAGGGCTTTGTCTGACTGCACCCAAGGGGATTCCTTCGTCGCGCTGCGCCGCTCCTACTTCGGCTTCGCCTCGGACGAAGTAACGTCAGCGAGGAATCCCCTCATACGTCGTCTTACGGGCAAAAAAACGCGGCGAAAGACGGATGAGGGGAGATAAAGCTGCGCCCGCGGCAGTTCTGCCGCGGGCGCATGTACTATATGCACGATATGTATATCAGGATATATCTGTGTATGCAAGTTCGTAAAAGCGCGGATCGTCCTCATCTACGTAGATGCTGATCTCCCGTCCGTCCCAATAGCGGAAGGTCACGCCGCCGATGGTCTCCTCCCATAAGGCTGCGTGGTATCCCGTATAGCTGTCCGAGATCATGGCGGCATACAGGCCGTCATAACAGCCGTAATACCAGTCGATACTGACGTCCCGGTAGCTCGCGCGCGGCTGTCGTTCATTTGTCCGCAGCGCATATGCCCGCGTCTCGCGGATGGCGCGCGCGGCAGTCTCGTCAAGGGGGAGGGGGCCAGGGGTCTCCTGCGCATACAAAGCGTTCTGAATGGCTGCGATTCGGGTGAGATCGTCCTGCGTCAGCCAGCCAAGCTGATAGGCGTCTGCAAGGGAGACGAATGCGCCGTAGGGCGCGGCGCGCCACCATTCAAAGTCGCCCGCCTGTTCGCGGAGTGCCTCGTTTTCCTGTCCGAGCGCATCGAGCGCGCCCTGCATCTCTTCCAGTTTCTGCCCGAGTTCATCGATCTGCGTCTGCATTTCATCGACCTGTGCCTGCAGCGCCTGCGAGGGATCCTCCGTCTGCTCAGGGGTGCAGGCGCAGGCAAAATATGCCGTCAGCAGCAGGGCGCCCAGCGCCGGTGCCGTCCATTTTTTCATAGAATTCTCCGTATGTTTTTTTCTATCATATCATGCGCAGCATGCATTGTCAACTTCTTCGCCGTTTTTTTTGTGCGTCAGCGAGCATAATATTGGGAGCGGAGCCTTGACAAACCGCGCGCAATATGGTAAACTGAAGGGGAAGTAAAACGTTTTACTAAGTCATAGGGGAGGAAAAATCATGCGTATTTATATTGTCGGAAGTCTGAATATGGACCTCGTCATCCGCGCGCCGCGCGTGCCGGAGGGGGGCGAGACGCTCACGGGGGAGGGCTTTATGACCAACCCCGGCGGGAAGGGGGCAAATCAGGCGGTCGCCGTCGCCAAGCTGGGCGGCGAGGCGTATATGGTGGGCTGTGTCGGACGGGAATTCGGCGCGGAGCTGATGGGCGCGCTCGGGCAGTACGGCGTGCATACCGACCACGTGCGCACGGAGGGCGACGTTTCCAGCGGGATCGCCGTCATCGTCGTGGCGGAAGGGGACAACCGCATCATCCTCGACGCCGGCTCGAACGCGCGCACCGACGCCGCGCTGGTCGATCGCGCTCTCGCCGATGCCCAAGCAGGGGACTACCTTCTGGTACAGCTCGAGATCGGCCTTCCCACCGTCGCCCATGCCCTGAAGACGGCGAAACAAAAGGGCATGATCACCGTGCTCAATCCCGCGCCCGCGGCCCGACTTTCCGCAGACGTATACGCTTTTTGTGACTGGTTCGTCCCCAATCAGACAGAGGCGCAGTTCTATACGGGCGTCTATCCTTCGGACGAGGAGAGCATCCGCCTCTGCGCCCAAAAACTGGGCAAGCTGGGCGTAGGCAACGTGCTCATCACGCTGGGAACGGACGGTTCTGCCTGCGTCAGCGGCGGGGAATATTACCGCACGGACGCCGTTCGCGCCGAGGCGGTCGATACCACGGCGGCGGGCGATACCTATGTCGGCGCGTTCGTGACGCGCCTCTCGGAGGGGGCGGACATTGCAACGGCAATGCGCTTTGCCAGCACCGCATCCGCGCTCACCGTCACGCGGCGGGGCGCGCAGTGCGCCATCCCCGTCCGTTCGGAGGCGGAGGCGTACGCTGCGGAAAACGGCATACGGGTATGAGCGGGGGCGGGAAAAAAGTCACCATACGCGACGTGGCGCGCCGTGCCGGCGTCTCGCCGACCTCCGTCTCTCTGGTGCTCAGCGGCAAGGCGGCATCCCTGCCCGAGGCCACGCGCGAGCGCGTGCGCAGGGCAGCGCAGGAACTGGACTACCGTGCCGATCTGCTTGCGCGTTCGCTCGTCACGCGCAGGACCAACATCATCGGCATCGTCGTTCCCGATCTCACCAATCCCTTCTTCGCGGAGGCGGTGCGCCACATACAGCCTGCGCTGGCCGAACGCGGCTATGACGTCATTCTGTGCAACAGCGAAGAGCGGGCGGAAAACGACCTGCGCTATATCCGCCTGCTCGCAGGGCGCAGTGTGGACGGGCTGCTGCTGGCGCCGAGTGCCGAGGCGTTCACGGAGCCGTATTCCCGAACGCTCCGAAAGCTGCTCGGGGAGCTTGGTATTCCCTATCTCTTCTTTGACCGCTATTTTGAGGATGAACCATGGGTCGCGGTGGATAACGAGGGGAGCAGCCTGCTTGCCGCGCGCTATCTGATGGAACAAGGACATGAGAAGATCGGCGTGATCACGGGGCCGCTGTCGCTCAACAGCAGCCGCAACCGCCTTGCGGGGGTGCGCCGCGCATATGCCGAACGGGGGCTGTGCCTGCGCAGCGAATGGGTCTATGAAGGGAAGTACGATATTGCTACGGGGAGCGCGGGCTGCGCGGAACTGCTCGGGCGGGGCGTGAGCGCGGTCTTTGCGTTCAGCGACATGCAGGCATACGGTGTGTATGCAGGGGCCCGCCGCGCCGGACGGCGCATTTCCGCCGATCTCTCTGTCATGGGGTTTGACGACAGCGTCTTTTCCTCCGTTCTGGAAGTGCCGCTCACCACCATGCGCCAGCCCGTCCGGCAGATCGCCGAGGAGGCGTGCCGCGTCCTGCTCGCCCGCGTCGAAAGTGGGGAGACCCTCCGCCCGCAGAATTTTGCCGCACAGCTTGTTTTGGGAAAGAGCGTTGCGGCGCTGCCGCATGAAAGGGAGCGCGAAAAATCTTCGCAATAATTTGCACGGAAGTTTTGCATTTGCATTGACAAACGGGAAAAAATATAGTAAAATAACTGCGTTGCATGAAAGCCGCGCAGTTGGCAGCGCACGCGCAACATAAAAATGGGGTTATAGCGCAGTTGGTAGCGCGTTTGCGCGAGCGGAGCGAAGCTTTGCACGAATGTGCAATATGGCGTCGGAGCGGAGAGGTTCCCTCGACGCACCGCAATGCCATTCCGAGCGGCGTATAATTTCAGGTTCCAATTTACAAGCAAATCTATGGGGTTATAGCGCAGTTGGTAGCGCGTTTGAATGGCATTCAAAAGGTCAGGGGTTCGAATCCCCTTAGCTCCACCAGTCAAAACCTAAAGCGAACTCCTTTTGGAAGAACCGTTTTAGGTTTTTTCTTTTTGCCGTTGTGTTTTCAAGGTGTGATATTGAGTCGTTTTGGAGCCGTCTGAAGCGTGTGTGCAAGTGCCGAGTGTAGTTTCCTTACGGTCATAACAAACGGCGGTTTATGCCGCGAAAGCCGCTTGACGTGAGAAAGGCGTATGGTAGGCTGCTTGCCTATGGCAAACAAAAAGCCCCTTGGGGCGTTTGGTCTTGGCTCTTTGCCTGAATACCGTACGCCGCAGAGGCTCACGTCAAGCGGAACGTGGAATAAATAGTCGTGATTCGCTGTCTTTACAGATAAATTTCCACTTCAAATTCGTACTTTACGAGATTAGCCCTGAACGGCACTTTGTAAGAAAGTTTAATCGTTTTTGAGCATAAAGAAAAGCCCCGACGGCTTTCGTCATCGGGACTTATGTTTATCGGGGCGTTGAATTGTATTTCTATTTTATCGTCATAAAGTGTTATCTGCTTTACAAGACAGTTTATAAGGAATTTCGGTTCTAATGCCAATGCCTGACTGTAAAACTCGCGTATCTGTTTTTCGGTCAATTGAGAGGCTGTCTTACTCTTTTCAATAAGTATCTGCCGTTCCAATTCGTTTTGACGGTCTTCCAATTCTCGCAAGCGTTTCATCGCGGTATTGCTTGTGCCGCCGTTTTCTATTGCGGTCATAATATTTTGAATGGCATTTTGCGCTTGCCGCTGTTCTTTGAGTAGCAAGTTCAAAACGATGTTTGCCTGCGCTTGCCGTTCCTGCTCCCGCATTAAACTTCTTACGATATAATCAAGATTATTCGTTTTCTGGATTTGCTCAATCACGCTTTCAAGCACGATTTTTTCGAGTATATCTTTGCGTATCGCCTGTTTGCGGCAGTCGTTCAGTTTTGCTTTGCGTCCGCGGCATTTATAATAGTATTTCCTTTCACCGTTATGCGCCGTACCATTTTCGCCTATTATGGATTTACCGCAATAGCCGCACTTTATCTTGTCTTTCAGCAAATAGGTGATGTGTTCGCTTCGTTTGCCGAACTTGTTGGCGTTCACTTTCGAGCGAACTTTATCAAAAGTTTCTTTCGGTATGATTTGCGGATAGATGTTGTCAAACACTTCGCCGTTATGGCGGTATATTCCCGAATATCTTTCGTTTCCGAGTATTCCGTAAACCGTGTTGGGAACGAACGGGTTACCTTTATGTAACAAACCTTTGCCGTTCAATTCCGCGATGATGTCTTTCACATATTCGCCGATAGAATACCGCTCAAAGATGTACCGTACTATGTCGGCTTCTTCGGGGACTATCACGGCTTTCTTGTTTACGTTCTTGTATCCGTACGGTATCTTGCCGCCCGTCAGATTTCCTTTTCTGCGGCTTTCGTTATTGCCGCGCCGTATCTTTTGAGAAAGTTCTGCGCTGTAATATTCCGCATATCCTTCAAGCATACTTTCAAAGATAATTCCTTCGGGCGTGTCGGGCACAAACTCGGTCGCGGATATAACCTTAACGCCGTTGTCTTTGAGCGTTTTCTTGTGTATTGCCGTTTCGTACTTATTCCGAGAAAATCTATCGAATTTGTAAACGAGCACATAACTGAAAGCCCTTTTCGCGCTGTCTTTTATCATACGCTGAAAATCGGGACGGTTGTCGTTCGTCCCTGTCATCGCACGGTCAATGTAGGTATCGAGAATAAGAATATTATTCTTCTGCGCATATTCTTCGCATACGCGCAACTGTCCTTCAATGCTTTGCTCGGTCTGGCTGTCCGATGAATAGCGGCAATAGATTACTGCTGTCTTCATAATTTTTATCTCCTTTTGAAATGTGTTTTTTGTCTTTCGACAAGGGGCGGACAAACGGAAACGCAAAATAATGTCATTTTCCTTTCTGCTTCTTTTCTGCGG
>CALVLT010000021.1 GCA_944340905.1 uncultured Clostridia bacterium | reverse complement strand
CCTTTTGACATAAAAATATGCACCCCCTAAAGTCTGTCCAACTTTTGGGGTGCATATCAATCAAGCGCGGGGCGGCGGAATTGTAAGAAATTATTTGCGGATGGGCGTGCCGCAGTAGGGGCACGCCTTTTGTTCCTTCGTATACAAAAATCTTGCACCGCAGGCGGTGCACTCCGCATAGTGTTCCTCCTTTCCGAGGGCGGTGTTTTCGTTCAGGATGAGCGTGTCGCCGTTGCGCTTGATGCCGGGCAGATACTGTTTCTGAAAGCACTGGTCGAGCAAGTTGCGCACGTTCTTTTCGGACAGGGAGAGCTGCACGGCGATCTCCTGCACGGTGTGCAGATGTTCCTCCATGACGGCGCTCACGATGCGATAGAGCGTTTTCTTGGGCACGTAGACCACCGCCCAGCCGATGGCGGTGCCGTAAAATCCGACGACGAGCAGGGCAATGCCGATCGCCCAGACGGCGGGCTGTGAAACAGCCAGTCCCACGCCGAGCATCACGCCGCCCAGCGGCAGACAGAACGTGAGGATGAGGCAAATGATCAGGCTCTTGCGCAGAGCTTTCTTGATGGGCTGCATACGTTCCCCCATAGGTGTTTTTTATCATTATATCCTTTTTTGCGCTGTTTGTCAATATAACGCCGCGAATTTGCGCGCGCATCTTGACAAGCGCGGCAAGGTGTGCTATAGTGTAGAAAAGGCGCGTCCGCATGCGGCGCGCGGAGGTATCGGATGACAACGGAACAGATCGTAATTTTGGTGCTCGCCATCGCTCTGGCGGCGGCGCTTGTCTGCGCCATAGTGGCATATGCCAAGTACCGCGCTACGAAAAAGCAGGATGGGTCGGGGAACAGATATGCGCAGGAAGTCGTACTCAAGGACGGCGTGCGCTATTCCGCCGATGCGTCCGTGGAGCGCGGCGGCGCGGTGAACGTCACCCATGCGGAGGGGGACTTTGTGCTTGCCGCGGGCAAGACGTACCGCGCGCAAAGGGAGGGGGAACTGCTGCCCGGCACCTATACGCTGCTGGCGTCCAACGATGCCGCGCACACCTTCAAGCTGCGCGTCGGCGGACTGGTGCGCAACTTCTCGCACGGCGATACCCTTGTGCTGAAGGACGGCGAGGAGATCTGCGCTGTGTCAGGTTCCGTGATTTTGCGCTGATCCCGTCTTCGTTCCTGTTATCCTGCGCTGATTCAAGCCTTCCCCCGCGGGGGAAGGCTTCAGTCACTTCGTGACAGCGTCTTGGCGGCGCCGATGGAAAGCGCCGCCTGCGGGCACGGATTTTGCGCTGATAAAGCAAAATCCTTAGTTCAAAGCGCGCGCACAGCGCACCGCGCTGATGCGCATTACGCGCTTTTCACCCTCTCAGAGGGAGCCTTTTTCTTGCCCTCCTTAACACTTGTTTTAAGGGGGGATGTCCGTGTAAGGACAGGGGGGGATTGCGCTTGGTGTCGTCCTATGAGGGGATTCTTCGCTCCACTTCGTTCCGCTCAGAATGACGTATCCCTTTGCTTGTTTCATATAGTAAAAAACTAAAAAAAGTAGTAATTGCGTCTTGACAGCGCCATGGAAAGATGCTATACTATTGTGTGAAAAGATCTACGGCAAGGAGAAAAAACTGTGCGGCTGATTCGGTGTGAAAAATGCGGGCTGGCGTTGGAACAGAGGGGGGATCAATACATTTGCCCCGGGTGCGGGGCGAAGTACGCCGCGGAAAGCGCCCGCCGCGTCGCGGACGAGATGGCGCGCCTTCTGGACGAGCAAAAGCAGGAGCGCGTCGCCAACCTGCGTCAGCAGTTGTGGAAAGAGTTCAACGAAGAATTTTACGACCGCGCGGAAATTTCCCGACTTGCCAAGGGAATTTTGAACATTCTCCCCGACGACTTCTTTGCACAGTTCTGCGTGTTGGCGGCGGGGAAGGATATGCACAGGCTGAACGCCTTTCTCTACGCCGCGGACGTCAGGGCGCAGAGCATGTATGTCTGGGACATGCTCTCCTTTCTGCTGCGCCCGCTGCGGGAGGAGACGCTGACCGCCGTCAACGACCTGCTCTCCCGCGCGCGGGAGGCGGAGTTGGACAGGGAGCGTTTCAACAAATACAACGAACGGCTCGCTGCCGAGGCGCAAAAACTGGATGCGGGCGTATACGACGTGACGCTGCCGCGCGACGTCTTTCTCGCCTACAGCAGTGCGGACATGGCGCAGGTGGGGGAACTGGTGGAGGCGCTCGAGGCGCAGAAGATCAGTTGTTTTGTTGCGGCGCGCAATCTGCAGCACGGCGCGATCCAAAACTATGAAGAACAGTTACGCCGTGCCATGGATCACTGCCGCACGGTGGTGTTCGTATCGTCAAAGAACTCGCGCAGCCGCACGTGCGATGCGCTGAGCATGGAACTGCCCTATATCCGCGAGAGAGACATTGCGGCGGCGCCGCAGTACCGCAACGACTATGCGGGCATGCCCGCGCGCTACAAAAAGCCGCGCATTGAATATCTTGTCGATGCGCACACGCACACGGCGGCGGACGCCATTGTGGAAGAATTTTTTGAAGGGTGCGAATATTGCTACGACGCTGCCACGGCGGCGCAGCGTATTCTGGGACTGCTCACCAGCAAGCCGGCGGCAGCCGTGAAGTACTGCCGCTCCTGCGGCACGGAAAATCCCGTGCGCGCCAAGCTCTGTCTGGAATGCGGCGGCAGGGAATTTGCAGATACGTATGCGGAATACGAGAGCAAACGCCATGCCGATACCGATTCAGAGATCGCCCGCCTGCGCGCCGAATTGGAAAAGCTGAAGAAACAGGCGCAGGAGGCAGCCGCAAAACCCGCTCCACAGCAGATGCCCGCGCAGCATCCCAAACCCGCGCCGTCCGTTCCGCAAAAGAGCGCGGAAGAACTGTACACCGAGGGCAGAAAGTACTTTGATAACAAAGACCATCATAATGCACTGCCCCTCCTGCAACGGGCGGCGGGCATGGGGTACGCCAAAGCACAAACCGATTTGGGGTACTGCTATGACAAGGGATATGGGGTTGCACAGGATTATTCCGAGGCGGTCAAGTGGTACCGCAAGGCAGCCGAGCAGGGGGAAATTTATGCGCAGAACAATTTGGGTGAGTCGTATTACTATGGGCAAGGCGTTGCGCAGGATTATAGTGAGGCAGTGAAGTGGTATCGCAAGGCAGCCGAGCAGGGATATGTCGATGCGCAGAACAATTTGGGATGGTGTTATCAGAACGGAAAAGGCGTTGTGCAGGATTATGCCGAGGCAGTGAAATGGTACCGCAAGGCAGCCGAGCAGGGGAATGCCGATGCGCAGAGCTATTTGGGAGACTGTTATCGGAACGGCTATGGCGTCACGCAAGACTACGCCGAGGCGGTGAAGTGGTACCGTAAGGCTGCAGAGCAAGGGGATGCCGATGCGCAGAACAATTTGGGATGGTGTTATGAAAATGGTTACGGTGTTGTAAAGGATTATTCCGAGGCAGTGAAGTGGTATCGTAAGGCAGCCGAGCAGGGGCATGCTACTGCACAAAAGAACTTGGGCGTGTGTTATCGGAACGGCTATGGCGTCACGCAAGACTACGCCGAGGCTGCAAAGTGGTACCGCAAGGCAGCCGAACAGGGAAATGTCGATGCGCAGTACAATTTGGGCTTGTGCTATGAGAATGGGCGCGGCGTTACCAAGAGTATTGCGGTAGCCATCAAGTGGTATGAAAAAGCCGCAGAACAAGGAGATGAGGATGCAAAAGCCAACTTGGCGCGGCTGAAAGGGTGAGCGTCTGCCGCGAGGGGCTTTCCACATTCTGCAAGGGGATTCTTACTGCGGCTGCGCCTTGTGCGCTGCATCGTCAAAATACTCCCGCAAGTGAGTATTTTTCCTCGCATCGGGCGCTGCGGGCTGCGCCCTCCGCTCTGCTCGCCGCCACAGGCGGCACACGAGGCGTAGCCGAAGTTATGACGTGTTCCTTGCCTACCGTCATTCCGAGCGTGAGCGAGGAATCCCCTCATACGTTGTCTTACAGGTATGATGACGCGGGATAGCCTCCCCTGTGCAAGGGGAGGTGGCGCGGCGCAAGCCGTGACGAAAGGGTTGTCAAAGTACGTTATAAACATGCACAACAACCCTCCCGCCTCGCAAGCTCGGCACCCTCCCTTACACAGGGAGGGCTTTTGTTTGACTGCACCCAAGGGAATTCTCACGCTCCACTGCGTTCCGCGCAGAATGACGGTTCCTCACGCGGGCAAGGGGGCGTCAAATTTCAAAAAAATATCCGATCGGGTCCAAGTTGCGCGACAAAGGCGCGAAAAAGCTTTGACAAGCGCGTCAAAAAATGGTAAGATAGGAGCTGACGTATGCGAGGAGCACGGCTCTCCACCCTGCGCTTGGCATACGCGGCAAATATTCCATAGGAGGATAAACGCAAATGGAAAAGCAGGAGATCATCGCCAAGTTCGCCGCTCACGAGGGGGACACGGGTTCGCCCGAAGTGCAGATCGCGCTTCTGACCGAGCGCATCAACCACCTCAACGAGCACCTCAAGGAGCACAAGCACGACAACCATTCGAGAAGGGGCCTTCTCAAAATGGTCGGCCGCCGCAGGGGGCTTCTGGACTATCTCAAGGCGAAGGACATCGAGCGCTACAGGGCGGTCATCGCGGCGCTTGAACTCAGAAAGTAAGGCTTTGAAAAGGAGCGGCTTTTTGCCGCTCTTTTTTTGGGGCCGCGCGGGTGAAGCTGCCGCGGCGGTCCGAACCGTTCCTGCGCCGTCGGGGCGCAGGGACAAAGAACGAAAGGCGTTAAAGATAAGGAGATAAAGAACAATGAACTACCAGGAATTCAGAATGCCCGTCGGCGGCCGCGAGGTCATCATCGAAACGGGCAAGTACACCGAGCAGGCAAACGGATCGTGCGTTGTGCGCTGCGGCGAGACCGCCGTCCTCGTGACGGTGTGTATGTCCAAGACGCCGAGGGAGGGCATCGACTTCTTCCCCCTGCAGGTGGACTACGAAGAAAAGCTGTACGCAGTGGGCAAGATCCCGGGCAGCTTCAAGCGCAGGGAGGGCAGGGCAGCCGACAAGGCCATCCTCACCGCCCGCCTCATCGACAGGCCGCTGCGCCCGCTCTTCCCCAAGGGACTCTTCAACGACGTGGTCGTCGTGGCAACGGCGCTCTCCGTCGAACCGGACGTCTCCCCCGAGCCGCTCGCCATGATCGGCTCCTCCGTTGCGCTCTCCATTTCCGATATTCCTTGGGGCGGCCCCACCGGTTCGGTGGTCGTGGGCCTCGTGGACGGGGAGTATGTCATCAATCCCGACGCCGCACAGCGCGAAAAGAGCACCATCCACCTCAATCTTGCCGGCATGAAGGACGCCATTCTCATGATCGAGGCGGGCGCGGACGAGGTCTCCAACGACGAGATGGTGGGCGCCATCATGTTCGGCCAGCAGGAAATTTCCAAGATCTGCAAGTATATCGAGGACGTCATCGTTCCCGCCGTGGGCAAGCCCAAGCAGCAGATCGAGCTGTACCACATTCCCGAAGAGCTTGACGCCGCCGTGCGCGCGTACGCCTCGGACAAGCTCGACTGGGCGCTCGACACCTTTGACAGGCAGGAGCGCGAGGCGCGCCAGGACGAGGTGGAAAAGGACGTTCTTGCACACTTCGCGGACATCTATCCCGACAACGTGCGCGAGCTGAAGGATTCCATTTACTATCTGACCAAGGAGAAGGTGCGCGCCAAGATCTTCGACAAGGGCATCCGCCCCGACGGCAGAGGCCTGAAGGACGTGCGCCCCATCTGGTGCGAGCGGCATATCCTGCCCCGCGTTCACGGCAGCGCGGTGTTCACGCGCGGACAGACCCAGACGCTCACCACCTGCACGCTCGGCATGCTCGCCGAGGCGCAGAAGCTCGAGGGGCTGGACGACGAAACGAGCAAGCGCTATATGCACCAGTACAACTTCCCCGGCTACTGCACGGGCGAGGCAAAGGCCATCCGCGGCGCCGGCAGGCGCGAGATCGGGCACGGCGCCCTTGCGGAGCGCGCGCTCGTTCCCGTCATTCCCCCTGTGGAAGAATTCCCGTATGCCATCCGCGTCGTCAATGATATTCTCTCCTCCAACGGGTCCTCGTCGATGGCGTCCGTGTGCGGTTCGACGATGGCGCTCATGGATGCGGGCGTGCCCATCAAGGCGCCCGTTGCGGGCGTCGCCATGGGCCTCATCAAGAATCAGCAGACGGGCGAGTTCCGCGTTATGACGGATATCCAGGGGCTGGAGGACTTCCTCGGCGACATGGACTTCAAGGTCGCGGGCACGCAGAAGGGCATCACCGCCATTCAGATGGATATCAAGATCAAGGGCATCTCCGAAGAGATCATGCACACCGCCATCGAACAGGCGAACGAGGGCAGAACGTTCATCCTCTCCAAGATGCTCGAGTGCGTTCCCGAAGTGGCGCCCGATCTTTCCAAGTATGCGCCGCGCATCATCTCCTTCCACATCGACCCCGAAAAGATCGGCGACGTGGTGGGCAAGCAGGGCAAGGTCATCAACTCCATCATTGCCGAGACGGGCACCAAGATCGACATCGAGGACGACGGCACCGTGTGCATCGCCTCCTTCGGCGATTCGGAGGCGGCGCTGCGCGCTAAGGCGATCGTCGAGAGCATCGTGCGCGATCCCGAGGTGGGCGATATGTTCATCGGCCGCGTCGTGCGCATCCTTTCCACGATGGGCGCGTTTGTCGAATTCGCACCCGGCAAGGACGGCATGATCCATATCTCCAAGATGGCGGACCGCCGCATCGAGAAGGTGGAGGACGTGCTCTCCGTGGGCGACGTGGTCAAGGTCAAGATCATCAAGATCGGCGAGAAGGGCATTGACTTCAAACTGCTCGAAAAGATGGATATGGAGTAACCGTTCGCCGCAGAACGCAATATTTGTGATGCCGCATTCCCGTTGGGAAAAGGACGGCAAACGGGGAACACAATTTTCTTATACGTTTGAAAAAACGGTGAACGCACGCTCGTGCAAACACCTCGAAAACCGCAAACGAACGGAGACATATTACAATCCCGAAAAAAGCTGCGCCCCGCGCAGCTTTTTTGTTTTACATTGCGGTTGTAAAACCCGCGGGAGGATGCCCGCCGACCGTCATTCAGGAAAATGGTACCGTCATTCAGAGCGGAACGAAGTGGAGCGCAGAATCCCCTAATACGTTGTCTTAGGGGCAAGTGAACGCGGTTATCTCACCCCCCTTAATACTTGTTTTAAGGGGGCGAAGGACAGGGGGGATTCCGCATTCAGCGAGCGGATTCTCACGCCGCGCTGCGCGCGGCTCAGAATGACGTGGCGCCAAAAGTGCGCCCGTTACCGTCACTCAGAGCGCAGCGAAGAGTCCCCTAATACATTGTCTTAGGGGCAAGAGAACGCGGTTATCTCACCCCCCTTAATACTTGTTTTAAGGGGGCGAAGGACAGGGGGGATGGGGGTGCTCGCTCCGCACGAGGGGATTCTTCGGGCTGTCGCCCTCTGAATGACGTGGTGCCAAAAGAATGCCCGTTACCGTCATTCAGAGGGGGCGTAGCCCCCGAAGAATCCCCTCATACACTGTCTTAGGGGCAAGAGGAAGGGCGGCAACGAGGAAACATCAAACACGTGTATGGCAAAAACTGACACGATCTGTCGGTAAAGATAAAAAATTTTGCAAGTTTCGGATATTTTCTTTCTGCAAGTACTTGACAAATATGCTCGGGGGAGGGTATACTGTATCTGTGAAAATAGCGTGAAATGATTGATATTTTCACGGGTGCGCAAACATGAGCGCACGACAGCAGAAAAAAGGCTCAGAAAAAAGCAGGAGGATCGTATGAAAAAGGCAAAGGTAAGGGGCATTGCGGCATTGTTTGCGGCGCTGTTTGCGCTGGTGCTTGCGGCATTTCTGTGCATGAATGTTCCCGTAAGGGACGTCCGCGCGGCAGACGAGACGGAAACGGCTGAAACGTACGACATGACGGTGGAAGGCAATACCGCCACGGTCTCTTCGTGGCAAGACATGTTGTCTGCTTTCACAAATTCTAATGTCAGCATCATAAAACTTGGCGAAGATATTACATTTGATTTCATTAGCGATGATGCTTTGAAGACTGCTATGACAACGGCGGGCATGCCCGGGTATGCCTTGTACGTAACGCGTGATCTTGAACTCGATTTGAACGGGAAGACTCTGCGCGTTGTTACAGATTACATATCAAGTGCGATCGTTTACTACCAATCGACAGGTGTGGATGTCACCATTCGTAATGGTACACTTTCCGGTAAGTCTTCCGAAAATTTCATACAGGTAGGAACGAGGGAAGACGGTTCTTCGACGCTTACCTTGGAAGACGTGCGTATCGATTTCACAAATGCGAATGGGTCATCCGCCAATACGTCGTCGGCGATTTTGGTGTCAGGCGGCCTGGATTTGAACAATGTCACGTTCGATGTGACCAATGCGAAGCGCGTATCTGTGGCGGACGGTCCGGTAGGGACGGTTACATATGCCACGCTGCAGGACGCCGTCAACGCGGCGGATAACGGCGAGACGGTCACGCTGTCCGGCAACGTAAAAGAAGATATTGTCGTTGCAGAAGGGCAGAATATTACCCTTGACCTGAACGGCAAGACGCTGACGAACAGGGCGGGTCACACCATCACCAACTACGGCACGCTGACGATCGTCGGCAACGGTACGGTGGACAACGTGACGCATGCTCGTACAGCGCTCACAAACTACGGCACGGCGATTCTCAACGGCGGCACGTTCACGAGAAGTCAGGAGGCCGGTACATATGAGCCTTATTCAGGCAACGAAAACAGCTATTATACGATCGAGAATTTCGGTATTCTCACTGTTGACGGGGCAACCGTCACCACCCGCACTGTGGACGGAGACGGAAAAGCCGTGGGCGGGTTCTCCTCGCTTGTCATAAGTGTAAGCAATGAGAGCGCCACCATCAGCGGCGATCCCTCTGTCACCATCAGGAGCGGTAGTCTGACAGGCGGTGCTAACACAGTCAAAATCAACAGCGGTACGCTCTCGATCGAAGGCGGCGAGCTTGTCAATTATACACAGAACGTTGTGCTGACCTATGGCTCCAATGCGACCATTACGGGCGGCGGCACGCTTACGCTCGAAAATCCTGTCCGCAATGACGGGGGCAATTGCGCCATCGTCTATGCCTCTTCTGATAAAGACGGCACGGAAGGCAGCGGCACGGTCACGATCGACGGCGGCACGTTCAAAGTGGTCGGCACCGCTGAAGACGCAGTGATCAGCGGCGTCCGCGCGGTTGCAAATGCAGATGTTACCGTCAATGACGTCACACTTGAAACCACTGAAAACGGCTTGTTCAACAACGATGTGCTGACGGAAGGCAGCGCACAGGTTTCTGTTTCCTCTACGGCAGATTTGAACGAACCCGCGGGTGCCGTTGCGTCTATCGAAACAGACGGTACGATCACCTATTTCACCACCCTCGAGGCGGCGTTTGACGCGGCGATGAAGGCAGGCGGCGGAACCGTCACGCTGATCGCGGATAATTATACGCTTGCAGAGCGGATCGGGCTTGGTAGCAGCGATGGCTCTTCTGTTCCCGCCAACACCATCGAGATCACCTTCGATTTGAACGGGAACACGCTCACCCTTCGCGAATTCGGGGACGATGCGGACCATACGAGATGCGCAATCTATATTTATGAGGGCTACCATCTCACCCTCGTAGACAGCGGTACGGATGGCGCAATCGACGCATCGCAAAACGGCGTGCAGTATACCGTTCCCATCGGCGCGTGGGGCGGCACCTTTGAAATGATAAGCGGCGCCATCGTCGTCGATACCGAATGGGAATCCTGCGTATTTTCCTACAATGGCGGCGGGATCGAAATCTCGGGCGGCAAGCTTGAAAACAAAGCGGATACCTATGCCCGCGGCGGCGGCGCGCCGCTTACGGTGAACGTCAGCAACAGTGGCTCCTATGAGGACGTCACTATTACGGGCGGTACCTTTATCGGGCGCAATCCCGCACAGGGCGACGACAATATGGGCGGCTATTTCATCGACGAGAACGCCGCGGTGGGGTATGACGCGGACGGCTACAACGGCACCGGCGAATTCACCGTCTATGAATCCGAACAGGCGGCGATCGATGCGGGCGCGGATGCCGTCTACACGGTTGCAAACAGCGGGAGCGCGGAGGCCGCAACAGTCGTCACCGTTTACAAGGCGGCAGGCATTGCCGATGCCCTTGCGGGCACCTATTCCGTCATCCGCCTTGGCGCAGACCTTAAGCTTTCCGAATCCATCGTGATCGACCGTGCTCTCACGCTCGATCTGAACGGGAATACGATTACCTATAGCGGATCAGCGGGTACGTATGCTGTTGAAATCAGAGCAGACGGTGCAATGCTCACGGGCAGCAACGGTTCTGCAATTGTTGCAGAATACGGCAACGGCATCCTTGTGCAGCTCAGCATATCCGGGGAAGAGGGCGTAACAATTAACGGAATTTCTGTTACGGCAAATGCTGACGGTGCGCGCGGTATTCAGGCGACCGGTGCGGGCAGCGTCACGCTCAGCGGCGTTTCTGTTACTGTAAAGGGCGCAGTCGGAAGTCTTTCTGCGGGCGTTGGAATCAGCAACGGCGCCAATATGGAGATTACGGACGGTTCTATCATTTATCTGACGGGCGCAGGCAATGCTGTGGAAGTCCGCTCACAGGAAGGCGGCGTCAGCAGTCTGGTTGTACAGAACAGCACGATCGATACCGCATGGCAGGGAATTGCTGTGTTTGGTATGTATGCATCTGGCAATGCAGTACCGGAAGAGGTTGACGATACATATACCGTTGTAAAGGTTGAAGGGACGACTATCAAAGTTGCACTCACTTCGTCAAGTTATTATGCTATCGCAGGACACGGTGAGGCGCACGGTACGGACATTACCGTGACAGACAGCACGCTCACCAGTTATTATGCATCGATTTTCCAGCCGCAGAATGGCATTCTGACGCTTACCGGCAATACCACTTTGACCGGCGGCGCAGGCATTGAAGTGCGTTCGGGCACGCTGAATATCAATGACGAAAATGTTAAAATTGAGGCAAATCGTTCTTTCTATACCGTACCAGGCAATTATCGTTCCGGTACTACCGTAATTGGTGCAGCAATCGTCATTTCGCAGCATTCCACCAATTTGCCCGTCAATGTGAATATTTCTGAGGGGACATATCGTGCCGTGGGCGATGCGGCAAGCAACGGATATGCCTTCTATGAAGTGGATTTTGAGGAGACGCAGACTGCAACCGATCAAATCAAAACTTCCATTACCGGCGGCACGTTCACGGGCGATATTTACAGCGAGAATGTTACGAGATTTATCACCGGCGGCACGTTTGATACGGCATTCTCCGAGGATTATCTTGGGAGCAGCCGATATCTCTATACCTCGGGCAATGGCTATGGTGTGGGAACGCAAAACGATGCCAATGGAGCGGGTGTGTACTTCTTTGTCGGCAAGAGGGGCTATAACACTTTACAGGCGGCAATTGATAGCATTGACCCCGTCGCTGAGGACGAACTCAACGACGAGTACGATACAGACATTGATTTCAGGGTTTCCGGCAGTGAGCCGGTTAAGCTCAATGAAGGGCAAACAGTTACGATCGGAAAAGGAAAAAACATCAAATTCTATTCTCGGAGCAAATCTGTAAGACTGCTTGGCTCCATTGTTGTAGAGAAGGGCGGAAGGCTGGAAATTTTCAATTCGTCCGGACAGGTTGGAGATGAGGACAATTTTGTCACCATCACAAACAGTGGCATCGTATATTTCAACGCGGGAACACGCTATGTGAATGTTGAAAACTCCGGCGTGCTGACCATTGCCAGCGGTACGTACCAAGGCGGCAAGATCGAAAACGATGGGACGATGGTCGCCGCCGGAGTTGCGGATCCGGTTTTTAATGGAACACAATTTATTGCCAATGGCGGCAGCACCGCTAGGTTTGAGCGCGGCAAGTTTGACGAAAGTGTCACGTTTACGGAAAACGGCGGCGAAATCAGCCTTCAGGGTGGTTCGTATGCAAAGGCTTTAACGAATGCAGACGGGCAGAATATTGCACAGTATGTGCCCGAAACGCATGAATTTACGCTGAGTGCCACCGAAAACATGGTAAGCATCATCAAAACGGCGGCGGCAACTGTGCAGGTGGAAATGTCGGACGGCACCATCTATCGGTTTACTGTCTTTTCGACCGCTGTTGCAATGGCAGATGACGGCGCAACGATCACGCTTTTGGATGACATCAGTTATTCGGTCAATAAAACCATTGAGATTGAGAACAAATCGCTTACGTTTGATTTAGGCGGTCATACGATTTCGACGACCGGTACTTCATGTCCGAACAACTTGTTTGACATCAGCGTAGGGAATGCAACGATCATATTCCGGAATGGTACGATCGATGTTCGTAAGACTGCGATTCAGCTGCACTCCGGAACTGCTGATGTCGGAGCTGATGGCGAGCTGATTCTGGAATCCACTTTGACGATCGAATCGGGAGATTATGTAAGGCATAACGCAGTGTTCGTATTTGCCGAAGTTGGCAATACTGTTTCCCTGACTTCTTATGCCACACTGTCGTCGGGGAGCAGCGCTACGATCATGGGCAATGGGGATGAGTTTGGCACGCTGAACATCGATATTCTCGGCGGCAGCGTTACTTCCGACAAAACTGTTGCAATGTATCTGCCGCAGGCGACCTGCACCACGACCATTGCAAATGCCGCTATTACCGGAACGACGGGCATCGAGATCAGAAACGGGACGCTGGTCATCTCCGGCGACACGACCGTTACCGCTACGGGCGACTTCTCGACCAATGCAACGCCCTCTGTCGGCGGTAACACCGTGCTTGGCGGCGCGGCGATCGCGGTGTCCAAGTATGACATTGCAAATACTTCCCTGTCTGTCACCATCGACGGCGGCACGTTCACGGCCGAGAACGGCAGGGCGTTCTATGAGGGCAATCATAATCCCAACCGTGACGATAGCTACGATGGGGTCGAAGGAACGCATGAATTTGCATACGGCGCTCCCGTTGTTTCCATCACGGGCGGTACGTTCAACGGCGAAGTCGAGGCAAAGAATATCACGAAGTTCATTTCGGGTGGCAGCTATCAGCAGACGTTTGACGCCAGCTATCTTGCGGCGGGGTATGCGCTCGAAGGCAGCGAGGGGAACTACACGGTAGAAGTAAACGCTGCGGCTGTCTGCAACGATACGGCGTATGAAACCCTGCAGGCGGCGATTGATGCGGCGGGTGAGAATGCGGCGACCATCACATTGCTGCAGAACGTCACCGAGGACGTAACGATCGACGGGGGACAGAATGTCACTCTCGACCTGAACGGGTGTACGATCACGAACGTTGACGATCACACCATTACCAACAACGGTACGCTTGTAATCGTTGACAATGCGGGCGATGGTTCGAGCGCAAACATGATTGCCAGCGACTTTGATACCATTTATAACACGGGTACGTTGACCGTTGGAAAGAATGTGTACGTGGATGCGCTCTCGCATGGGAAGGCTGCGGTCTACAATGAAGTGGGCGGCACGTTCACCCTTGACGGCGGCAGACTTGCAAGAAGTAACGAGAAGGGCAACAGCAGCTCCAATAACGGCGGCAACAGCTTTTATGTGCTGCTCAACCACGGCACGGCAACGCTCAACGGCATTATTCAGCAGCCGGGCGGATATTCCAGCCTGATCGAGAACGGTTGGCAGGATGGCAATGATAACAAGCAGCGGAAGCCTTCCGTCATGACCATCAAGGGCGGCGAATATTCGGGCGGCCTGAATACCGTCAAGAACGATGATTACGGTCAACTGACGATCACGGGCGGCACGTTCAGCAATATCTCGCAGGCGGCGGTGATGAACTGGAACGTGGCTGAGATCAACGGCGGTACGTTTGAGATCAACGAAGGGGCATTTGCCGTCGTCGTCAATGGTTATCTGAACGATACCATGGATCAGGGTAAACTGACCATTACGGACGGTACTTTCACGGGCGGCACGATCATTATGCAGAACAGCTACGCTACAGATATTGGCGAGGTCGCCGTATCGGGCGGCACGTTCGGTGAACCCGTGCCCGAGGACTACCTCGACAGAGATGGCACGGATAACCCGCTGTATGCGTTGCAGTACGATTCGAAAACGGACGCCTATACGCTTGTTGAAAACAGCGAGCCGCAGGCAATGATCATTGACGCAAGCGGCGTCTCCTATCGATATGCTACCCTTGTCAACGCGCTCGAGGCTGCGCAGAACGGCGATACGGTCGTGCTCCTCGGCGATGTGAATCTCACCGAAGCGCTCACGATCGATAAGAATGTAACGATCGACCTTGCGGGACACACGGTCCGTGCTGAAGGGACGGCTGCCAATATCACCGTAGACGTGACGATCGAGAGCAGCGAAGATAACGGTGCCATCGTGTATACCGGCGACGGCGCGGACCACGGTCTTGTGGTGACGAAGAACGCAACGCTCACGATCGAGGACGTTGTCGTGGATTATGCCAATGGCGGGCAGGCGATCAGGCTGGGCGACTACAACGGCGGAACTCCGACCGCGGACGGCGGCAATGCGGTGCTTACGAACGCCACCGTTACGGGCGGCGTAGCCGGCGTTGCAATGTTCGGTACGGCGGAGGAATCTGCGAACAAGACGAGTCTGACGGCAACGGACAGCTCCATTTCCGGCACCGTCTATTACGGTATTGCTACCAACGGAACATTCTACAATAACGTGATCAGTCTTACCGATACCAATGTCTCCGCACCCAAAGCCACCGGTACGGCGATGTATCTGCCGGGCAGCGGCGAAACGACGATCACGGGCGGCGAGATCAAGGGCGCAACGGGCATCGAGATCCGCGCGGGCAAACTCACCGTCAATGAAGGAACGACAGTCACGGCGACGGGCGTATATACGGAGCCCGTTCCTAACCCGGACGGCACCACGGTGGGCGGCGTTGCCATTGCGGTTTCGCAGCATACCACGGAGCGTCCGATCGACGTGACGGTTAACGGCGGTACGATCAACGCGACCGGCGCGGACGGAAAAGCCTTCCTTGAAATTGACACCGTCGGGAAAGAGGATGTTACTCCTTCCGAGGGGGTTACGATCTCCATCGTGGGTGGCAAATTCAAAGCTCCCGTCGAGGCAAGAAACATCACCGGCTTTGTTTCGGGTGGTCAGTATGCCGAGTTGCCCGCAGAGGGATTGTTCGCCGAGGGCTACGAGGGCGCGTTCTACGGCGCTACGGGCTACTATGAAGTGATCGAATCTGTCTCGGACGACCTTGCGGCGCTCCTCACCGCACAGGCGAATGCGCAGGCGGATGTGCGCGGCGCGCTTGCCGCTTACGGCTGGACGATGGCGTATGTCGAACAGCTTGCAGCGCAGGAGGGCGAGGCGTTGCTCAAGGCCAATGCGGCGGCGCTGGTTGCGGCGTATGCCGACATTACGGAGGCGACGAGCGAATACAGCGTGGCGCAGGCGCGCCTTGCGGCGATCAATGCGCTCGACGGCCTGCTTGCCAAGTTCGACGGAATGAAGGCGGCGGCGGCGGGTGAGATCGCCGCGGCAGCCGAGGCCAAGGAGGAGGCGGACGGACAGCCCGCACAGGAGGCAGTCGTCGTTCCTACCGCCACCTACAATGCCATCTATGCGGCGCGCAACAAGGCGGAATTGGAAAGCCTGCTTGAAAACGCGCTTGCGGAGATCGCGGATATCCGCAGCTATCGCGCGCAGATCGCGGCGCAGAGTACGCAGCTTGACGAGATCGAAAAGGCGGTCGGCGAACTCAACAGCGGTCTGTTCACCGATAATACGGGCGCGATCGACAGCATTCTGAACACCATCGAGGCGGCGCGCGAACAGATCACGGGCGTTGCGGCGGATGCCGATGCGGCTTCGCTTGCCGAGCTTAACGAGTATCTGACGAAAACGATCCAAGGCTCGCTCGATACGATCAACACATTGCTCAATGCGTTTGCGGAAGAGCTGCTCGGCGCGTATAACGAGGCAGACGGCACGTTCGCAGGCAACGGAACGCTGGATACCCTGCTCGGATATTTCGAGGGCGATTCGGACATCTTCGATGCCATCACGCAAGCCAAGAACGAGATCATGGGCGCGGCGAACGGCGAAGGCGGCATGTCCATCTCCGATCTGAGCGACAGCCTTGCAAACGTCATTGCGGCGTTCGAGGAAAACGGCACGATCGACAGCCTGCAGAACGACCTCACCGCCGTCAAAGAGGCGCTGCTCGGTACAAGCGGCATCGACGATCGCATCGATTCGATCCTCGAAAAGATCGACAGTGTGATCGGAACAAACGGAACAACGCTCGATTCCATTCTGAGCGCAGTGAGCAATGCGAATACTGCGATCGGGGAAGTGAAAACACTTCTCGAAAGCTGGAGCAGCTCGATCGGCCTGCTCGGTTCGATGAACACCACGCTGACGAACGCGGCTGCCGAAATTGGGGACCTGACGGGCGCACTGCAGGATGCCTCCGGCGGACTGTCCTCCTCCATCACGGAAGCGATCGCGGACATTGAAAGCATCCGCCAGAGCATTGCATCGCTCGCCGACGGCGACGACGTCACTGCCATCACAGGCGATCTGACGGATATTCTTGCCGACATTGCCGCCCTCCAGACCACGGTGGACAGCATCGCGAACAGCGTGAGTGCATCCACCGCCGTCGAAGAGGCGAAGGACAACGCCATGACGGATCTCCGCGACTGGCTCAACGATTATCTCGACAGCCTGCTCGGCGCTGACAGCGCACAGGCGGGCATCCTCGTGGCGCGTGCAGCGTACACCCCCGAGACGACGGACGGCGATATCTACGCCAGACTCACGCAGGCGTTCAGCGAGGACAACGCCAACCTTGTGCTCAGGTACTACAACGAGGCGCTCGCCGCCATCGACGCGGCGACCACCGTCTCCGATGTGACCACGGCGGTCTCTACGTTCCGTGCGCAGGTCGCCTCTGTAGAGGCGTCCGCACAGAATACGCCGTCCCTGACGGGCGTGTACGTGCTGCTCGCCGTCGTACTCGTACTCATCGTGGTTGCGTGCATCGTAATGCTGCTGAAGGGGCGCAGGGAAGTGGCTGCACAAACCCAGGCACAGCCCGAGACGCAGCCCGAGGAGAGCGCTCCCGCCGCCGCGGCACAGCCCGAAGAGGTCGCAGAAGAGCCTGCCGCACCTGCCGAAGAGCCTGCAGCGCCTGCTGCGGCGCCCGTGGAAGAGCTTGCGGCGGAAGAGGACGGCGACAAGGAGCACATCGTCATTGCGGCGAACGTGCGCTCGTTCAGCGAGGCGTATATGGACCTGACGGACGAACAGCGCGACCTGTTCAATAAAGTCAGGGAGTATGCGCTCGCCAAGGAGGGCGCGGTCGAAGTCAAACAGAGCGGCGGCGTGGTCGTCAAGCGCGAGGGCAAGCAGGTCGTCAAGCTCACCGTGCGGCGCGATATGCCGGTGGCGCTCTTCCTGCTCGAGAACGAGATGCTCAAGACCTTCCGCAGGAACGCCAAGTCGGAGGCGAAACTCAAGGTTCGTGCCACCGAGCTTGTCATCCGCGACGAGGACGACCTGGAGACGGCTTACACGATGGTGGACCTGTCCGTTGACCAGATCGAAAAGGACATCGAGGCTGCCAAGGAACGCCGCAAAGAGCTGCGCCGCCAGCGCAGGCTGGAGCGTCAGGCACAGCAGGCCGCCGCACAGGCGGAGAGCGCTGCCGCAGAGGCTCCTTCCGACGGCACGGCTGCCGAAACGCCCGCACCCGACGCCGGCGAGGGCAGCGAAGAATAAGCGGAACACCGATTGAACAACGTTCGGGCGCGGCTGTTTACAGCCGCGCCCGTAATGTTTATCGGAGGCATATTTTCCCCGTTCTTATAGGGAATCCGCGGAAAATTTGTTTTGCCTCTTGCTTTTTGTGCGGTTGTTTGCTATAATCTATATAGTTTAAGGGCGCGATTTTTCTGCGGAGGGGCAATGCAGTACAAACTTTCCTATTACAACATTGTTGCGGACGAGACGCGGGATACCATGACGGTATGGAACACCAAGCGCGGCAGCGTGGTGGAGCTGGAACGGCCCGTATGGGAGCTGCTCGGCAGGGGGGATTATGCTGACGCACGTGTCGCGGCCCTCCTTGACGGGCTGCGCAAACAGGGCATCGTGGTCAGCGCCGACCTCGACGAATACGAAGAGATCGTTTACAACGCCAAGATGCGGCAGTATGCCACGGGGCAGGACTCCATCGGGCTGGTCATCGCGCCGACGATGGCGTGCAACTATCACTGTCCCTATTGCTTTGAACATGGGGCGAAGGGGCAAAAGGACGTCATGTCCTCCGAAGTGGTGGACGGCATCGTTGCGGCGGTCGAAAAAAAGCTCTCCGCCGCGCCGCATGTAAAGAACGTGCGCATCACCTGGTTCGGCGGCGAGCCGCTCCTTGCCTACGGACAGGCGATCGTCCCGCTGCAGGCAAAGCTGCATGCGCTCTGCAGCCGCATGAACGTTGCGTTCCGCGCGGGCATCATCACGAACGGCTACTTTTTGTCGAAAGAAAAGTTTGACTTTCTCTTCCGCGAACACAACACGAACTTTGCGCAGGTCACGTTTGACGGCACGGAGCGTGAATATTGTGCCAGAAAGGGGACGACGCCCGAGGCATACCGCAGGGCGGTGGGGAATATCCTCGATCTGTCCGAATATATCGCGCGCAACGGGCTGAAAGTCACCATCAATCTGCGCCTGAACGTGGATAACAGTAACCTCGGGGACATCAAGGAATTTGTGCGCAGCCTGAAGGCGGACGGCCGTTTCCACAACAACGTCATGTTTTCCCTGGAGCGTCTGCGCAGCTATGACTTCTGCAAGGATACCAATGATTACTGCACAACGCCCGAATATGAGGAGATCTTGTCCGATTTCGAGGAATTCATCGGCAAGCCCCCCAAGGTGCGCGAACCCAAAAAGACGTTCTGCGGACAGCACTGTATGAACGTGTTCTGCGTGGGCGTGCACGGCGAACTGTATAAGTGCGAGCATGATTTCGGCGTGGAGGCGCACGCGGTGGGGAGCATCTTCTCCGGACTCAATTACAACGATTATTTCCGCCGGTTCATGGATCAGCCGCTGCCCGAAAAATGCGCAACGTGTACCATTCTGCCCGTTTGCATGGGCGGTTGCCCGCACCGCCGCCTGGAGCTTGACCAGGCGATCGAGTGCGAGTATACGGTGGAACATCTGAAAAAGTCGGTCAGAAAATATATTGAAAAAAGGAGGTGCGCGCAATGATCGTTCTGAAGGAATCTTCCGTGTCATATGAGGCGGATGTCACTTCTTGCTGCAACCAGGATTGCGACTGGGGGATCGACTGAACAAAAAGGGGGCGCCGAGAAGTTCTCGGCGCCCCCTTTTTGTGCGGGAATCTAAGTGCCCAAAAGCTGTTCCAATGTGTAATTCGTCCACTGACAGGCGCAAGCGTCGCACGTTCTCTCGTGTGTGCAGTCGCTGCATTGTTTTGCGGGAGGTGCGCTCAGGCGGTCATAAATTTCGTGCACGTATGGCGTTTTGCTGTACGCAAGCAGGCTTTCCGCATCGCAAAAATCCACGCCGAACCTGCCGAGTCTGACGGACTGCATGGCATTGCAGGGCAGCAGGCTGCCGTCGTAGTCAATGACCAGCCCGCTGCGTTCCTTCAGCTGACATCCGCCCGCAAGCTGCCCTTTTTGCGCCAGCATGTTCAGAAAATCCGCGTCCCATGCGCAGGGCGGAAGGGTGGGCGTGATGCGTATTCCGCCCTCCGTCAGCCTGTCCAGTTCGCCGTAGAGCTGCATGAACCTGCGCACGACGGCGCGCGGCCTGTACCGCTCCAGATAGCCCTTGTAACCCGGAGTATCGTCGAAATGGTACAGAAAGGAGAAGTTGAATTTCCTGACGCCCATCTCCCGCAGCCGTGCAACGCAGCCGAGGAAGGTCTCTATATTCTCCTCGTACAGCACCAGAAAGACGGCGGTGCGCTCGTCGGCCTTCAGGCAGTTTTCAATGCCCCTGAGCACGTCGTCGTATCTGTCCGCCCCCGTCGTTTTGTAAAAACTTTCGCGGTCCGTTCCCTTCACGGATATGGAAAAGTGCCGCATCCCCGCGTCGCACAGGGTGCGGACGTAGCCCTCGTCGGCGTAGGCAACGCCGTTGGAGACGAAGGCGCAGCGCAGGCCGCGCTCTGCCGCATAGCGGATGACGTCCGTCAGGTGGGGGTACACCGTCGGCTCGCCGCCGATCAGCGTCAGATGCCGCAGGTGCAGTTCGGCGCACAGGTCGATGACGGCGCGCGCCTTCTCGGGCGCCATCTGCTCCTCCGCCCGATAGCCCGTGCCCTTGGCATAGCACCATTTGCAGCGCAGATTGCACCCCCTGTTCAGGATCAGCCACCCGTTTTTGTAATTCATAACGCCTCGGAAGTTTTTTCTGCATTATACAACAAAACCGTCCTCCCGTCAAGGGGGAGATGCGCCGCCGCACAGATGTGCGGCGGCGCAGATTATGCAAAAAGGCAGATTTTTCGAAAAAATACGTGAAAATGGGGTGCAAAGTCTCGTCTTGCGGGCGGGCGATTTGACAAAATCCGAAAAATATGGTAAGGTTAAAACAGCCGCGGGACCGCCTCGCGCGGCAAAGGAGGCAATTTTATGGCTGTCAATGAAAGGGAAGACGGCTTCCTTACCAAGGATGAATGGATGAAGATCGGGGACCTGACGCGCCAATGCGCGGATGCCTGCCGCATCGATCCGAAATACTACGAGCAGTACGACGTCAAGAAGGGTCTGCGCGATCTGGACGGGCGGGGCGTGCTGGCAGGGCTGACCGAAATCTCCGAGATCCGCTCGATGGAGACGGTGGACGGCAAGCTTGTTCCCGTGGAGGGCGAGCTGTACTACCGCGGCATCAACGTCAACGAGCTGGTCAAGGGATTCTTGAAGGATGAGCGGGCAGGGTTTGAGGAGACGACCTACCTTCTGCTGACGGGCAAGCTGCCCACGCAGCGCGAGCTCAAGTCCTTTTCCTCGCTGCTGGGCGAATTCTACACGCTGCCCAAGAATTTTGTGCGCGATATTATCATGAAGTCGCCCTCGTCCGACATGATGAACACCCTGATGCGGTGCGTCCTGTCCCTGTTCCCGTATGACCCCGACCCCAACAACACCTCGCCCGAGAACGTCATGCGGCAGTGCCTGCAGCTCATTGCGGAAGTGCCCATCTTCGCGGTGTATTCCTATGCGGCGGCGAACTTCTACAACAACAACGATTCGCTCGTCATCCACCGCCCGCGCACCGATCTGACGATGGCGGAAAACATTCTCTACATGCTGCGGCAGGACTGCAAGTATACCGACCTCGAGGCGCGCGTGCTGGATATGGCGCTCGTGCTGCACGCCGAACACGGCGGGGGGAACAATTCCTCGTTCACGACGCACGTCGTCACCTCCTCGGGCACCGATACATACTCGGCGATCGCGGCGGCGCTCGCCTCGCTCAAAGGCCCCCGCCACGGCGGCGCGAATATCCGCGTCATGCAGATGTTCGACGACATGAAAAAGAACATCGACACGCGCGACGACAAACAGCTCGCCGACTATCTCACCGCCCTTGTGGACGGCAAGGCGTTCGACGGCGCGGGGCTGATTTACGGCATCGGCCACGCCGTGTACTCCATTTCCGATCCCCGTGCAAAGATTTTCAAGGAGTTTGTCGAAAAACTCTCCTACGAAAAGGGGCTGCACGAGGAATACGAACTGTACAGGCGCGTGGAGCAGCTCGCGCCCGAGATCATCGGCAAAAAACGCAAAATTTACAAGGGCGTATCCGCCAATGTGGACTTCTACAGCGGCTTTGCCTATCGCCTGTTGAACATTCCCGTGGAGCTGTACACGCCCATCTTCGCCATTGCGCGCATGGCGGGCTGGAGCGCGCACCGCATGGAAGAGCTTGTCAACGCGGGCAAGATCATCCGCCCCGCCTACGCAAGCGTTGCCGAACGCAGAAACTATGTGCCGCTCAAGGAACGCAAGTGAGTATGAAGAAATTGCCGCCCGACGCCGCGTCGGGCGGCGTTATTATGGTGAATGATGCCGTCGTTGTCGGGCGGCGTATGAATGCCGATCGTTCTATCTGCGCGGCGGAGCATTTGCCCCGCCGCGCATTTATTCATTTTTTTGGAGAATCTTCCGCGGCAGAGTTGCATATTTTTTCCGCCTGTGGTATACTGTAGGTGCTACACAAACTGAATATTCACATAACGGATACGAATCAGGCATTTCGTATCTCTGTTTTCCGTTATGTGAAAGTTTGTGTAGCAACAATCGGAGACACTAATGCAGGGCGTGTCTTCGGTTGAAGACGCGCTTTTTTACGCTCTGCAAAAAAAAGGAGGGTAGGATATGAAACACAAATTGGCGATCGCATTGATCACGGTTCTGATGGCGCTTTTCTGCGTCTTCGGCATCACTTCGTGTACAACAGGCCATAACCATTCATTAGAATATGTACAAGCTGTACCTGAGACTTGTACTACTGATGGCAATGTAGAGTATTGGCATTGTTCTTTATGTGACAGGGTCTTTTCTGATTCAGAAGGTCAATTGGAGATTTATGACACCGTTATTCCAGCTGGTCATTTGTGGGAGACGGAGTGGACAATAGATATTATTCCTACAGAACAAAACGATGGAGAAAAATCATACCATTGTTCTAGATGTGATGCTCGTACTGAAATTACTCTTTTATCAAACACTTCCGGATTCTATTTTCAATTGAACGAAGATAAACAATCATATTCCTGTGTCGGGATGCAAGGGAATTTCAATGAAAGAAATATAACTATACCGGAAATATATAATGGTTTGCCTGTAACTCGCATAGGAAGCAATGCGTTTTCAGATAAAACCATTTTTGATGTGACTTTTCCTGATACTATAAAAATAATTGATGATGGAGCATTTTCCGATTCTACGATATTTTCTGTAATTTTTGGCGAAAATAGCAACTTGGAAACGATTGGTTATGAGGCATTTTTTAGGTGCTCCTTTTTAAAAAGCGTTATTTTACCAAAAAATCTATCAACAATGGGCGCCGATGCGTTCTCATATTGCGGCGATATCGTATTTTATAGTTTAGCCGAACAAGATGTTGGAGACGATGCACCTTTGTGGCATAAGGATGATTATTGGCATTATTCCACAAATACTGAAATATATTGGGGTTGCGTTTTTGATGCACTGGTTCAAGAGGAAGGATTGGAATATCTTATTCAGGATGACCATGCAATTTTGACAAGGTGTAATACGTCGGAAAAAACCGTTTATATCCCTCATTCAATTACGAAAAACAAAAAGGAATATCCCATTACAAAGGCGGGGAACCTTGCTTTTGAGGGGTATGACGGCTTTGGAACAAATAACCCGCTGATTATATATTGTGAAAATCAAGCAGCGGATGTTCAATGGCTGGATGCTCAATACACTACTTATTACGAGGTGACAGATAAGAATTTCGTATCAACAGAAGATATGCACTTTGTTTTGACCAGTCAAGGGGTGGTTGTTTCCAGATATATCGGATCAAGTGAGATTGTTTCTGTACCGAAAGAAGTATGGATAGATGGGAAAAGCTATCAGGTCAAAGAAATTGGAGACGAGGCTTTTAAATGTTCTTATGTTCAGGAAATCAAGCTTCCCGATGGAATCACAAGAATAGGGAGTCAGGCATTCGCAGCATGGTACGAGCCACTGAAAGAGGTTAATTTGCCCGATAGTTTAACTTATATCGGGCAGAATACGGGTATAGCCTCGGCAGATATGCAATTTACGAATGGCATTATGCATTTGAGCGGTTGGATACTTGACTGTGATAATGATTCAACATCGATTAATATCAATTTCCCTATAAAAGGAATAGCCGAATATGCTTTTTCTTCCTGTACAGATGTAGAAACAATCGTTTTTTCGGCAGATACCAATTTACAGTATGTTTGCGATTATGCTTTCCAAAATTGTAGTGGTTTGACCGAGATAGTGTTTCCCGATACAGTGGTGAGGATGGGGTATGGAATATTGTCTGACAGTACTAAACTAAATAGTATAACGATTCCGTTTGTGGGGGCAACCAAAGATGATCCGATCAATAATTATTTAGGATATATTTTTGAATCTGAGACGCCAAACTATATGTACAATTTAAGAAGAATTGATATTTTGGGTGGAACCGTTTTAACAACGAAAGCTTTTTACAGGCAATACAGGCCAGATGGGAATAACGGCATAGCAGAAATAAAAATACCGGCAAGCATAAATTTAATAGAGGCGGGATGTCTTCCCATAAGTTCAAATCTATCTAAAATAGAATATTCAGGGAATATCAATGGTTGGTGTGCGATTCAAGGGCTACAGGAGTTAGTTGAAGCCAATGTCCCGATTTATGTAAATGGTATTGAATTAAAAGGGGAAATTGTTATACCGAAAGAGGTTGCCATTATTGAGTCATATGCATTCAAGGGGCTTGACATCACGAGCGTAGTGTTTGAGAATAACAGCAATCTTCAATCAATCAAAGAGTATGCATTTGCTGATTGCGTTAATTTACAGGGCGAATTGTATATTCCTACGACTGTTCAGGAAATCGAACAGTATGCTTTTTATGGTTGTACAAAGCTTACTGCCGTCTTATTTGAAAACAATAATAATTTGGAAGTAATTGCACCCTATACATTTGCAAATTGTGTTAATTTATATACTTTAACATTGGGGAGCGGTATCGCAGAAATTGGCGAGAAAGCCTTTTGCGGGTGTACAGCTTTATCTGGTATTTTAAATATTCCCTATAGCGTAGAAAAAATAGGCGTATCTGCTTTTGAAGAGTGTGTTTCCATAAGCGGATTAAGGTTTGAGACAGACAGTCAGTTATCTTCAGTAGAGAACAGAGCCTTTTTGGGTTGTGACTCTTTAGGGGGTATAATAAAGATGCCGGATAGCGTAGAGGTGATCGGTGATTATGCATTTTATGAATGTTCAAACATTCAAAGCGTACAGTATGGAGAGAACAGCCAGCTACGTAGCATAGGATCGTTGGCTTTTGCATCCGCTATTTCTATGAATTATATTCAGATTCCTGCAAGTTTGACAAATATCGGTGTTGCTGCTTTTCCGATTGAGACCAAGATTAAAAATTACTACTATGACGGTGATATCAGCGGATGGCTCAACCTAAATGTTGAATATAATACAAGTTATGGAATTTGGTTGGCAGAGAATTTGTACATAGGCGGTCAGCTTTTAACCAACCTTATTATACCTTCTCATGTTCAAGAAATACGCGACAATGCATTTTGTTCAAATGCTAACTTGAAGAGCGTAGCTTTTGAAGAAGGCAGTGCATGTCATGCAATAGGGGATTACGCATTTCAGAAATGTATTTTGCTGGAGACAGTAACACTCCCGATTAGCATACAGACGATTGGCAATAGTGCATTTTCCATGTGTACATCGTTATCTGATATATATTACCAAGGAAGTGTTGCGAGTTGGTGCGGGATAAGTGGTCTTGAAACATTAATGCGTTCGTACGGTACAGTTTATGTCGATGGGGAGACCTTGACGGGAGACATTGTACTTCCGGATACCGTCACAAGTATCGGTGATTATGCATTTAGCGCTTGCCGCGAAATAACAAGCATCAGCATTCCAAATTCTGTTACAAGCATCGGAGATTGGGCATTCGCGGATTGTACAGGGCTTAAAGAAATTATTATTCCCGATTCCGTCATGTATATTGGCGAAAGGGCGTTCTCTAATTGCAGTACACTCACTCTGCTACAAGATGGGGTATACTATGTTGATCGATGGGTTGTGGGATACGATTCCTCTATCGACAGTTTGGAAAGCGTTACGTTGCGTTCCGATACGGCTGGAATTGGAGGAAATGCCTTTTCGTTTTGTACAACGTTAAAGGAAATTGTTATTCCTAATTCTGTTAAAAATATTGGAGAGAGAGCTTTTGAGGAATGCACCGCTTTAAAAAGCGTAACGATCGGTAGCGGTGTACAGAGCATCTCAAGGTTCGCTTTTTTAAATTGCCTCGAACTGGAAGAGATAATTATCCCAGATTCTGTAAAAGTCATTGATACAGGTGCATTTTATAATTGTTTTGGGTTAACCAGTGTTACTTTAGGTAATGGCGTACAGAACATAGGGGATTCTGTCTTCTTTGGATGCAACAGTCTTTCAAAAATAAAATTTGGGAACGGCATACAAAGTATCGGGGATTCTGCGTTTTTTGGGTGCAATGGGCTGACAGAAATTATTATTCCGAACAGCGTGACAAACATTGGGGAATATGCGTTCAATGCTTGTAAAAACCTTGCAAGCGTGACGATCGGCAGCAGCGTAAAGAGCATTGAAATGAATGCGTTCAGTGGGTGCATGCGGCTTGTGGAAGTATTCAACAAGAGTGATCTGTCTCTCACGGCAGGAAGTTATGATAATGGAAATGTGGCGTTATTTGCAAAAAATATCTATACGCAGGAAGGGGGATCATGGTTGTCTGACACGGAGGATGGCTACCGATTCCTTTACGACGGCAGCACGGGGTACCTTGTGGGATATTTCGGTACGGAAACGCAACTCACGCTCCCGCAATCATTCACTGCGTATAACGGCACGCAGGTAATGGAGTATGAAATCAATTTATATGCATTTTATGAATGCAGTGGACTGACGAGCATCGCAATACCGGACAGTGTCACGAGCATCGGTGGTGGAGCGTTCAATGCTTGCAGCAACCTTACAAGTGTGACGATCGGCAGCGGTGTGACATACATTGGTGATTCTGCGTTCCATGATTGTTATTCGTTGGAAAATGTCTACTACCATGGTACGGAGGAAGAGTGGGAGAGCATCAGCATAGGTTATAATAATTCGTATCTGACTTCTGCAACAATTTATTATTACAGCGAGAGCGACCCGTTTGAGGGGGAGGGCGCGGTGACGGAGGGCAACTACTGGCAATTCATTTTTCTACATGCAATGCGCGCGGACGCAGGTGCGTCCGCGCGCAATTTTCAAGAGGTGTTCTTTCAGAGGAGGGCAAAGGAGTTTTCGGGAGGACAGGCGGTTCGGGGAAACAGGCGGCGTTCAGACAAAGTGCCGCGCGCCGTCCTCAAAGCCGAGGCTGATGAGAATGGCGCGGTCCACGCGGGACATGGTGGCGGGCGGCAGCGCGCCGATGCGCGAGAGCAGCCGCCGCTTATCCAGCGTTCTGATCTGCTCGAGCAGGATGACGCTGTCCTTGGCAAGCCCGAAGGCGTGGGGCAGCTCGATGTGCGTGGGCAGGCGGGCTTTTCCGATCTTGCTCGTCACCGCCGCCGCAATGATGGTGGGCGAATACTTGTTCCCCGTGTCGTTCTGCACGATGAGCACGGGGCGCACGCCGCCCTGTTCGCTCCCCACGACGGGGGAGAGATCGGCATAATACAGTTCTCCGCGTTTGACGACCATAATTTCCTCTTCGGTGCGAGTTCTCCGTTATCATAGTATGTAACGGCGCATCGTTTTGCGCACCGCACCCGACCGTACTTACATGATAGCCCGCTTTTCGCCGGTTTATACCTTTTGCATGCGTTGACAGCGCGTGAAAAAATGCGTATAATGGGCGTATGAACGAAAAATTTTCCGCCCAGACGCGGGCGAGCGTCATCGGCATGGTGTGCAATGCGCTGCTCGCGGCGGGCAAGATCGCCGCGGGCGCGCTGACGGGGCTGCTGTCCGTCGTAGCCGACGGCGTCAACAATTTAAGCGACTGCGCGTCGAGCGTGGTTGCGCTCATCTCCTTCCGCGTCGCGCAAAAGCCCGCCGACAGGGAACACCCCTACGGACACCGCCGCGCGGAGTATGTGGCGTCCATGTGCATCGCCTTTCTCGTGCTTGTGCTCGCCGTCGAATTTGCGCGCGAATCGCTGGACAAGATCCTCGCGGGCACGCAGGATGCGAGCGTATGGTGGGTATATCTCGTGCTGGGCGTTTCGGTGCTCGTCAAGGCGGGCATGTTCGTGGGCTACCGCGCCGTGGCAAAGCGCACCGATTCCGATCCGCTGCGCGCCGCCGCCACCGATTCCGCCTGCGACTGCATCGCCACGCTCGCGGTATTGGCGGGCGCCCTGCTCGCGCAGTATGCGCACGTCGCCGCCGACGGCTGGGTGGGCATCCTCGTTGCGCTCTTTATCGGCTGGCAGGGGGTGAAACTGCTGCTCGAAGCGGGGTCCAAACTGCTGGGGCAGGCGCCCGATCGGGCGCTCGTGGAGCGGCTGCGCGCCATCTTGCTGACGGGGGAAGGGGTGCTCGGCGTGCACGATCTTCGTGTATACGGGTACGGAAAAGGGGTGACATTTGCCACGGCGCACGCGGAGATGGACGCGCAGCTTCCCGCGCTCACCTCGCACGCCGTGCTCGACGGGCTGGAGCGAAAAGTGCAGGAGGAGACGGGCGTCGTCATGACCTTGCACCTCGACCCCGTGGTGATGGGCGACGAGGAGGCGCAGGAATTGGAGCAGCGCCTGCGCGCCGCCGTCGAGGGCATTGCGGAGGGCGTGAACATTCACGATTTCCGCCTTGTGCGCGGCACCACCAAGAAGGCGGTGTTCGAGGTGGGCATTCCCTTCGACTGTCCCCTGAGCGATTCTGAAGTCGAAAACACCGTTTCACGCGCCGTGCGCCTCTTGGGCGACTACGAGCCGTCCGTCACGGTGGAACGGGAGTAGAAACCGACGGGCTTTCATGATGGCTTGATATTTCCCTTGGGGAAGGATCAGAGTCCCTCTTCGAGGGAGGCTTTGTCTGCGTTTTTGTGCCCCTAAGACAACGTATTAGGGGATTCTTCGCTCCACTTCGTTCCGCTCTGCTCGCCGCCGCAGGCGGCACACGAGCCTCGAAGAGGCGAAGTTATGACGGTAAAGGGCAACTCCTTCCGTCATGGCTTGCGCCGTTCCGACTGTTCGGGACGGCGCTCGCATTTTTTCGGAAAAGGCGTGTTATCCTCTTGTCAATTTTTCCGAAAAATGGTATAATATCCGAAAAGGATTGGACTTTTCCGGGGAGGAGAGCATGTTGAAAATCGTTGTGGATGCGATGGGGGGCGACAACGCGCCCGCCGAGATCGTCAAGGGGGCGCTGGACGCGCTCGCCGACAGGGGCGATTTCAAGGTCATTTTCACGGGGGACGAGGCGCTCGTCAAACACGAACTTGACCGATATACCTACGACGCCTCCCGTGTGGAGATCGTGCACTGTTCGCAGGTCATCACCAACGACGATGTGCCCACCTCCGCCGTGCGCTCCAAGCGCGACAGCTCCCTCGTCGTGGGGCTGAACATCTTAAAGAACGATATTTCGGCGGGCGGATTTGTCTCGGCTGGTTCGACGGGTGCGGTGCTCACGGGCGGCATCATGTTCATCGGACGCATCAAGGGCGTCATGCGCCCCGCGCTCTGCCCCGGCATCCCCAACGTGCGCGGCACGCAGACGCTGCTGTGCGACTGCGGCGCCAATGCCGAGTGCAAGCCCGCCTATCTCGTGCAGTTCGGCGTGATGGCGTCCGCATATGCGCTGGCGGCGTTCGGCGTCAAGGAGCCGAAGGTGGGCCTTCTGACCAACGGAACGGAGGAGCACAAGGGCGATCCGCTGCACCAGGAGGCGCATCAGCTGCTCAAGGCGGCAAAGGGCATTCACTTCGTGGGCAACATCGAGGGGCGCGACATCATGTACGGCGATGTGGACGTCGCCGTGGCGGACGGGTTCTCGGGCAATATTGCGCTCAAGGCCATCGAGGGCTGCGGCAAGACGGTCGCCGAGATGCTCAAAAAGGAGTTCACGGCGTCGCTGGGCAGCAAGCTCAGCTATCTGTTCGCCAAAAAGCCCATTCAGGGGCTGACGCGCGCGCTCGACTACTCACGGTTCGGCGGCTCCGTCTTTCTCGGGCTGAAAAAGGTCGTCGTCAAATCGCACGGCTCCTCCAAGGCCAAGAGCATCAAGCCCTCCGTCTATCAGGCGCTCGATGCCTGCCGCGGCGGGCTGATCGGCATGATGGAGGAGATGCTCGGCGCGGACGAAGGGACGCCCGATGCCTGATCTTGCACGCGCGGAGGCTGCGCTCGGCTACCGGTTCAAAGAGAAGGCGCTGCTGCGCCTGTGCTTTACCCATGCCTCCGTCAGCGGGGAGGAGAGCAACGAGCGGCTGGAGTTCCTCGGCGACGCGGTGCTTGAGCTGTATGTGACGGAAAAACTCTACCGCGACAGTTCGGCGCGGGAGGGGCAGCTCACCGAACTGAGAAAGCGCTACGTCTCCCGCGAGGCGCTGGAGGGGGCAGAGTGCCGCTTGGGGCTGCTGCCCTATCTTCGCTATGCGGGCGGAGAGGACGCCCTGCGCGGCAAGACGGCCTCCAACCTCTACGAGGCGGCCGTCGGCGCCATCTATCTGGACGGCGGCTACGGTGCGGCGGCGGACTTTCTGTCGCGCACGCTGTTCGAGACGGACACGCGCAACTATAAATCGCTCCTGCAGGAATATGTGCAGCAGCGCAGCCATATGACGCCCGTCTACGATACGTGCGCGGAAGAGGGCGCGTTCGTGTGCGAGGCACGCGCGCTCGGTGAAAGCGCCGCGGGACGCGGGGCAAACAAAAAGCTCGCGGAACAGGCGGCGGCGAAATCACTTTACGGGAAACTGATGCAGCAATGAATTTCAAAGAGATACAACTTGTCGGGTTCAAGTCCTTCGCGGACAAGACCACCATCAGATTCGATGACGGCGTCACCTGTATCGTCGGCCCCAACGGCTGCGGCAAGAGCAACGTTGCGGATGCGGTCAGGTGGGTGCTGGGCGAGCAGTCCGCCAAGACATTGCGCGGCTCCTCCATGCAGGACGTCATCTTCGGCGGCACGCAGACGCGCCGCCAGCTCTCCTACTGCGAAGTGACGCTCGTATTCGACAATACGAACCGCATGTTCGATATCGAGTATGACGAGGTCGCCATGACCCGCCGCCTGTACCGTTCGGGCGAGAGCGAATACCTGCTCAACGGGCAGAACTGCCGCCTGAAGGACATCGTGGCGCTTCTGCACGGCGTGGGCATCGGCAAGGAGGGCTATTCCATCATCGGCCAGGGCAAGGTGGAGCAGATCATGAACGCCAAGCCCGAGGACAGGCGCGCCATCTTTGAAGAGGCGACGGGCGTCATGCAGTTCAAGGCGCGCAAGGGGGAGATCGAGCGCAAGCTGGAGAGCGCGCGCGACAACCTGACCGTGTTCGTTCAGCGCATGGACGAGGCGGAAAATCAGCTCCGCCCCCTCGAAAAGCAGGCGGAGACGGCAAAGAAGTACCGCGCCTATACCGAGCAACTGCGCTACGAGGAAGTCAACACCTACCTCGCGCGCTACGACAACTTTGCCTACGAGACGGGCAAACAGCGCGAGCAGATCGAAAGGGCCACGCAGCAGCTCGCCGACATCGAGGCGCGGCTCGCCGCCCTCGATACCGAGGACAACGCCGCCCGCGAGGCGATCGCCAAGGCGGACGAGGACCTTCGTTCGCTCAATGAAAAGCTGCGCCTGTTCGAGGTGGGCATGGAGCACAAGACGGGCGAGGCGAAGGTGCTGAGCGAGCGCATCCAGTCCTACAACCGCCAGCTGCGCACGGCGTCGGACGACGTGGAATATTCGCTGCGCCGCACCGCCGAGATCGAGCGCCTCGAACGGGAGGGCGCCAAGCGCGCGCAGGAAAACGCCGCCCGCGCCCGCGAGATCGAGCGCGAGTGCACGCAGCTGGAGGCACAGCTTGCACAGCTTTCGGCGCGCGTTGCCGCCTTCGAGCGGCTCTCGGACGAGAAGCGCGCGAGCGAGCTCTCGTCGGTAGAAAACCTTGCGGACGTGCGCGCCAATGCGGGCAGCCTGTCCGCACGGCGGGACGCGGTGGACGAGCGCATCGGCGAGGTGAACGCAGCGCTCGAAAAGGCGCTCGCCCGCCGCACCGAATACGAGCGGCAGAGCGCCGAGTGCGCCGACGAGCGCGCCAAGTGCGAAAAGTTCCTCGATGAAAAGCCGCAGCGGGAGGCGGAGCTGCAGGGCGAGATCGCCGCGCTCGAACGTTCGCGGCAAAAGCTCGCCGAGGACGTGGTAGACTGCAACACTTCCATTCTCAACCTGCAGAACAATCTGGAAATGTACGTCAACCTCAAGAACAGGTTTGACGGCTACCGCGATTCGGTCAGGCGGCTGCAGCTCACGGCGCAGCGCGATCCCGAGATCGGAAAGCGCATCCGCGGCGCCATTGCGGACATCGTGCGCACGGACAGGCAGTACGAGGTCGCCATCGAAACGGCGATCGGCGGCGCCATGCAGAACCTCGTCACCGCCACGCAGGAGGACGCCCGCTGGCTCATCGAATACTTGAAACGCACGAACGGGGGCATCGTCACCTTCCTGCCCGTGGACGCGATGCGTCCGCGCGGGAACAGCCGCGAGATCAGGGCGGCGCTCGGCGAAGAGGGCGCGCTCGGGCTTGCCGACGAGCTGGTGCACTTTGACGAATATTATTCCAACATTGTAAAATATCTTCTCGACAATACGCTCATCTGCGACACCATCGCGAACGCCACGCGCATCGCGCGCAAGTACCCGCATTCCTTCAAGCTGGTCACGCTGGACGGCGACACCATCGCCTCGTCGGGCGCCATGACGGGCGGCTCGCGGCGGCGGGAGAGCGGCAACCTTCTTGCGGGCGAGCGGCACATCAAGGAGTGCGAAGAGGGCATCGCGCGCAAGCAGGCGGCGCTGGAAAAGCTGAAGAAGGCGCTCGCGGACTGCGATGCCGAACTGGAGGAGGCGCAGGCGGCCTACGAGGCGTTCCGCCAGAAGGTGCAGGAGCAGGCCGCCGTGTTTGCCGCCCTTGCCCAGCGCGCCGCCACGCTCGAGAGCCTGCTCGCCGATGCAAAACACGACGAGGGCGAATACCGCTCGCTGCTCGAACAGCTCAGCCGCACGGCGGACGATCTGAAGAACGAGGTGCTCTCCACGGCGGAGAGCGAGGAACTGCTCAGCAAGATCCGCTCGGAGGCGGCGGCGGAGGCGTCCGCGCGGCAGGCGGAGGGCGATCAGCTCAAAAAGGAGCGCGACGCCGTGCTCGAAAAGCTGAACGCGCTGCGCGTGGAGGGGGCGTCCATCGCCTCGGCGCGTGAGGCGGACGAGGAGACGCTGCGCCGCCTGCGCGAAGAAAAGCAGTCCCTGCTCAAAAAGGTGGACGAGACGCGCGCGGACATCGCCAAGACGGAGCAGCTCATCGCACAGCTCAAGCGCGACGAAGAGCGCGCGGCGCTCACCGACGAGGAGCAGGCCACGGTCGCCAAGCTGCGCGAACGGCTTGCGGGCGTGGAGGCGCAAAAGCGCGCCGTCAGCGAGAGCCGCGACAAGCTCGCCGAGGAAAAGCGCAGCCTGCTCACCCGCCAGATGGCGCTCTCCGAAGTGCGCCACGAATGCGAACTGGAAATTTCCAAGGCGGAATCCGGCCTCGAGAACATGAAACAGCGCATCGACGAGGCATACGGGCTGACCTATGAGACGGCGCAGGAACTCCGCGATGAACATTACGACATTGCGCAGGCGGCATCGCGCATCAACAGCTTAAAGCGCCAGATCGGAAGCCTGGGCGCCATCAACCAGAACGCGGAGGAGGACTACGACAACCTGCTCGCGCGCTACAGCGAGATGCAGACGCAGAAGGAGGACCTCGACAAGGGCATTGCCGACCTCACTGCGGTGCTCGATCAGCTCAAGGCGGAGATGCAGAAGAAGTTCGACGACGGGTTCAACGAGATCAACGAGAACTTTTCCAAAATTTTCCGCGAACTGTTCGGCGGCGGCAAGGCGGAAATGCAGCTCGACTACACCGACTGCGACGACCCGCTCAACGCCGGCATCGAGATCATCGTGTCGCCTCCGGGCAAAAAGCTCTCCAAAATTTCCCTGCTCTCGGGCGGCGAGCGCGCGTTCACGGCGATCGCCATCCTGTTCGCCATCCTCAAGTCCCGCCCCATGCCCTTCTGTATTCTGGACGAGATCGAGGCGGCACTCGACGAGGCGAACGTGGACCGCTTTGCCAAGTACCTCAAAAAGTTCTCCAAGGAGACGCAGTTCATCGTCATCACGCACAGAAAGCCCACCATGAACCAGGCGGATATCCTCTTCGGCGTGACGATGGAGGAAAAGGGCGTCTCCAAGGTGGTCTCCGTCAAGCTCTCCGAAGTCGAAGAACGGCTGGGGGGAGATACGGTCATATAAATTCACACGTTTTTCCGCGAACTGACGCGGAAAAAAGTCGTGAGGAGAAAAGAAAACCCAACGTTCGCTGCGCTCTGCGTTTGGTTTTCCTCGCCGCCGCTGTTTTCGCAACAGTATAGCCCGCGGCGGCTCACCTTTCCGCAAGAGCGCAGGTATGCGCAAATGTGGGGCGCTGGCGGAGGGGAACCCTCCTTGCGCGAGTATTTTATAGCAAGGGCACTTTTTGCTTGTTACCGTCATAACTTCGCCTCTTCGGGTCTACATCGAGCCTTTGGCTCTTGTGCGCCACGGCTGCGGAATACTTCTGCAAGCAGGTATTCCTTGCGCGTGTCGGGCGTGCGCCGCTACGCGTCGGACAGAGCGCAGCGAAGAGTCCCCTCATACATTGTCTTAGGGGCATAAAAACGTGCATAAGCCTCCCTCTAAGAGGGAGGTGGCGCGGCGCAAGCCGTGACGGAAGGAGTAATCCCCCCGACGCTACGCGCCACCCCCCTTAAAGCCTTGCGGGCATTAAGGGGGGCAAGAACTCCTTCAGTCACTTCGTGACAGCTCCCTCACGGAGGGAGCCTATTCCCCCCCCCTTAACACTTGTTTTAAGGGGGGATGTCCGAAGGACAGGGGGGATCGGTGCATTCTGCAAATGCTTGCCACGTTCTGTGCGGCATGACGCGGTATCGGATTCCGCAATATCATCTTTCAAAATAAGGAGAACGGCATTGGGACTTTTCGGAAAAATCCGCGATGCGCTCAAAAAGACCAAGGACAGCGTGTCGCTCAAACTGCGCCAGCTCTTTCTCAAGGATAAGATCGGCGAGGCGTTCTATGACGAGCTGGAGGAGATCCTCATTTCCGCGGACGTCTCGGTGCGCACGGCGGAGGACGTCGTGGAGCAGGTGCGCGAGGAGGCGATCGGGCAGAAGGTCAAGGACCAGCAGTTCGTCACGGACCTTCTCAAGGACATTCTGGAGGACACCCTGAACGAAGTGCCCGTGCCAGAACTTACCTATCCCTGCGTCATCATGTTCGTGGGCGTCAACGGCGTCGGCAAGACGACCACCATCGGCAAGGTCGCAAATTGGTTTGTACGTCATGGAAAAAGCGTGACCGTTGCGGCGGCGGACACCTTCCGCGCGGCCGCCATCGACCAGCTTGAGATCTGGGCGAACAGGGCAAAGGTGCGCATCGTCAAGCACGAGGACGGCAGCGATCCCTCCGCCGTCATCTTCGATGCGGTCTCCTCCGCCAAGGCGCGCGGCACGGATGTGGTGCTCGTGGACACCGCGGGCAGGCTGCACGTGAAGGACAACCTGATGAAGGAATTGCAGAAGATGGACCGCGTCGTCACGCGCGAGTTTCCCGAGGCGCAGTTCCTAAAATTGCTGGTACTGGACGCCACCACGGGGCAGAACGCCACCAACCAGGCAAAGATTTTCGATGAGGCGGTGGAGCTGGACGGCATCGTGCTCACCAAGCTGGACGGCACGGCAAAGGGCGGCTTTGTGTTTTCGCTGTGCGGCGAGCTGAAAATTCCCGTCGTGTTCGCGGGGGTGGGGGAGAAGATCGACGATCTGGAACTCTTCGATGCCGAGCAGTTCGTCGAAGGATTTTTATAAGAAAAAGCGGCGCAAATGCGCCGCTTTTTGTATCTGTTTCCCAGATTGTCTGGGGGTTCAGAAGTAGCTTATGCCGATAGCAAAAATAAAGGCTTCCCTGCGATGCACCCCAAAAGCTGCACAAAAATAACTAAATAGCTTGAGAATGATCTGACGGGGATAACGTATCACAATTGTGAGCAATACTATTTCGACAAACTGCATCCGACCGCTGTGGGCATGGAACGAATTTATACGTCTGTTTCCCTGTATTTGCACAGTATTTAAGGCGAAATTGACCGTATAACGAGTAAAGCGGAGCGCAAGGACAACTGTCCTTGCGCTCATTGTGTTCTGTCCGGCAGTTTTGAGTATAATTTGTGCTTTTGCACCGTGTCGGGAGTTCTGCTTTTGCTCCGTATGTTATCATGAGGAGACTCCCGTCATGATCGGTTGAATGTCATTGCAGTGCATGCGGGGAGTCATGCATATTGCGGTATTCTTTGGGGGCCATGCCTGTTCGATGATTGAAAAATTTGTTGAATTGCGGATAATCCGTGAATCCGACGAGCGATGCGATTTCGCCGATACCCAGGTCGGTGCCGATGAGCAGTTGTCTGGCGTAGTCGATACGTTTGTTGAGAATGTACGCCTTGGGGGAAAGACCCGTATGTTCCTTAAACAGTTCGCGGAACCGTGAAACACTGTAATTTGCCGATGCCGCAAGATTTTCGATGTCGATGTTCGTCGTAAAGTATTCGTCAATGTACGTAAGCGTATAGGCAATGGGATCGAACTGTTCGGCCTGTGTATGCATTTTTTGCGTGCGGTAGAGGGTGACAAGCAGTTTCGTGATCAATGATTCAATGATTTTATGGTACATGAAGTTGCGTGTTTTGTATTCTTCGGCGATTTTTTCCATGGTGCGCAGTGCGGAAAGGTTGTAGTCTTTGAACATCTGCGCATTCTGGTCAAGAGGAAAGTCCTCTGCGTCGAATCCGAGGGCGATCAGGTTACAGGGCGCAATGATATGCTGCTCGTCGTGAACGATCCCCGGCGGAATGAGAACGAGGGTGTTGTTGCTGAAATACAGCGCTTTTTCATCGGAAATATGGTTGGTGTAGGCAATGAAGTGTCCGTCTTCAAACGAAGCGGAACCGTGTCCGTAGCGTGAGACGCCCTGTGCCGAAATGTAGTATACAAGTTCATAGACTTTATGGACATGCGCATTGACGTGAATCGGTTTGTGATAAGTATTGATATGTATGAACTGAAATTTCATATTTTTCTCCGATGAAATGTGAAAAAATACAGAATGACTGACGTATTTATTATATCAAAAAATAAAATATTTTCAAGTAAAAATCAGCAATCGGCGAAAATGAAATATTTATGAATGTTTTAGCCATATCTTTTCCCGACAGAATCTGTTAGAATAAGCATGACAAAGGAGGTGTGCCATGCAGGGAGTACGAGCGGGGCGCGATCGGCGCACTGCACGCAAACACAAAAAGTGGACTTCGCGCGATTATACGCTGTTCGCGGTTGCCTGCTGCGGACTGTTGTTTCTGTTGGTGTTCTCTTATATCCCGATGGCGGGGATCCTGATCGCGTTCAAGGATGATACGCAGTATTTTAATCTGTTTGACGTTATCCAGTATGGAGAATTCATCGGTTTCCAGAACTTCATCGATTTTTTCAATGACCAGAAGTTCTGGGATGTGGTGCTCAATACGCTCGGGCTGAATCTGCTCATGCTGCTTATCAATTTTCCGGCGCCCGTTATTTTTGCACTTCTGCTCAACAGCATCCGACACAAGCGGTATAAAAAGGGCATTCAGGCATTGTCGATTTTCCCTCATTTTATTTCATGGGTGGTGTTCGGCGGCATTGTCATTGCGCTTGCAGATATGACCACGGGGATCATCAATCCCATTCTGTACGCATTCGGCATCGGCTCTTCGGACGAGCCGATCAATCTTCTGACCGCTCCCTATTTCTGGGGGCTTATGATCGTGATTTCCATGATCAAGGGCGTAGGATGGGGGTCTGTCATCTATCTTGCAGCAATCACGGGCATCAGTTCGGAACTGTATGAGGCGGCGGAGCTGGACGGCGCCAACCGTTTTCAATGCGCGATCCACATCACGCTCCCCGGAATCGCACCGACGATCACGGTGTTTTTGCTGCTGAATGTTTCAAACCTGCTGTCCAACAACTTTGAGCAGTTCTATGTTTTGCAGAATCCCGCAAACATCTCGCGCAGCGAGGTGCTTGCAACGTACATCTATCAGATGGGCATGATCGACCGGCGCTATTCGTATACAACGGCGATGGGGTTGTTTGAATCGCTTACGGGCATCATTCTCATGCTGACGGCAAACGCTATTTCCAAAAAACTGACGGACAGGGGGTTATTCAGCTGATGAAATACGCGCAATCTGCTGCGGCAAAACTTCCCGCACCCAAGGCAAAACATAAAAAGAGCCGTCTGCGCCGGATGTGAAGTGACCCCCAAAGTTTGGACAAAAAATATTAGATTGTATGGGAATGAGTACGGTACCCAACCGGGCTCATTC
>CALVLT010000020.1 GCA_944340905.1 uncultured Clostridia bacterium | reverse complement strand
AAGGAAAACGCCGCCGCGGCTGCGGTTAAATATTCCCTTGCGAAAAATCTTTGTCCCCCCTTCCCACGGGAAGGGGGGATGCAGGGGGGGATGGGTGCTCTTTATGCAAAAGTTTTTCCGGATAAGAAGGCGGCATTTTGTCTGAAAAAACGCAGACGTAATAAAAAACAAGCCCCGCGTGCGCAACTGCGCACGCGGGGCTTATCATGTTGTTCAGTTCATCTGCGGATAATATGCCGTCAGCGTGAGCGTGATCGGCTCATCGTAGGGATTGTAGAAGTAGACGCCGTCATAGGGCGGAACGGTGTGATCATATGTGTAGAGAGCGCTTTCAAAATCAAATTTTTGGACATTTTGAAAGACGTACCACGAGCGGATCGTCTGGTCCGTTATGGAGTCCCGCATGCGTATGACAAGACTGCCCGAAGGCGAAGATATATCCCAATAGATATAATTGAGGCCAGGGGAAAGGGTGATCGTTCCCGCCTGCAAGTCCTCTTCGGTCAGAGCAGGGATGTTCTGCGGATAGAATATTTCATAGGTTGCCTCGGTTGCCGCAGGCAAATAGAGGGTGAACAGATAGATCTCGCCGCTGCCCAGCCGGTAGGAGCACATGCGGGAGGTATAAGTGGGCCGTGAGAACGGGGAAGTCCAATAGTGCGCCGGAAGGAAATGGTTTCCTTTCTCTATATTGCCGGTACTCATATAGAAGACGGGCTCCGGAGAGCTTGGATCAAAGGGTATGGTGACGGCAAAGAAGGCGTCATGGCGGGTGTCGGCGTCTTCCGGAATGCGGACAGAGAAGGAGGTCCATCCTGCGGGGAGCGTTGCGGTGCCCTTTTCTCCCGGCGTCAGGGGGATCGCCTGCCCCTGCGGCACAAAGGGGGCGTTTGCGCCGCTCTGATTGTGGGCGACCCAGAATGCGTTGGGCGTTTGCTCCGGATTCGTGATGCTCATGCAGAAGGTGGGAGCCTGCGCCTCGGGCTGTGAGTGCGGGAATTCGGTGTGATAGGAAAACGCGAAGTTTTCGGCAGACTGCGCGGTGGACCATGCGGCGCTGCCCTCATCGTCCCGCGCAGAGGCGCAAAACAGAGTATTCCCGGCCGGAAGGACAGGGTTTTCGGACGCTGCGAAGGTGAGCGGATCGACCAGGCGGATGGACGCCGTGACAACGTCTTCGTATCGGTCGGCCTGCGGCATGAGCGAGAGGGTGTAGGGCGTGTCTGCCTTCAGCACGCAGATCTTGTCAAGTTCCATGGAGGACTGGCCCGCTTCCGCCAGGGAGAGCACGTCGCCTTCGACTCTAACGCAGACGTTATAGGAAAAATACAGGGTGCGTTCGATGCGCTCGTAGACGCCGGAGGGATAGGTGATCTGTGCGACGGACGATGCGGCGAACAGATCGTCGGCGTCGAGCCGGGCATCGGGCAGTTCCCTTTTGTAAAAGTGCGTTCCTGCTGCGTCGCGCCAGCGGCCTTCTCCCGTTGCGGTCACGGAAAAGTAGATGGTCTGCCGTTGAGCATACTCCACGGGCAGGGGAAACTGCGTCTCCTGCGTGTTGCCCAGAAGTTCGTCGTCGGCGTACACCTCGTATCCCTGCGCATGGGGGACGGACTGCCACGAGAGCTGCAGGTGTTCCGCATCGAACGTCACAACGGGCTGCGCAAGGTGGATGGGTGTAAGCGCCGCCGCAAGAACGGCTGCGATCAGGAGCAGGGCTGCCGCCGCGATGAGGGCAACGACCGTGCGCCGGCGCATCTTCCTTTGGGGAAAACAGAGCACCGTTTCGCGGATGCTGGTGCGGGGCTCGGGTATGATCTGCGAGAAGGGCTGCCCCGCGGCCTGCGCTTCCGAAAGCATGGAAAAAATGTCCGAAAGGGAGGCGTTGATCGCGCTCTGCGGCTTGCAACGTACAAAAAGCGCATTCAGCAGCTGCCATGCGTAGATCTTGTATTCGCCCTTGAGGCCGGCGTAGAGCGCCTGATTTTCTTTGTTGAGCAGATAGGTATTTTTATCACGCATTTCCGTCCTCCCCGGAAAAAAGATTGCCGATGCACTGCGCAAGGGCGCGCCATTGTCTGGTAAAGATCTCCAGCCGCTTTCTGCCCGCGGCGGAGAGTTTGTAGTACTTCTTGGGCGGGCTGTTGGGGCTGGGCACGCGCTTGATCTCAAAACAGCCCTCTTTTTCCAGCCGCAGCAGCATGGGGTAGAGCGTCCCTTCGGAAAAGTCCGCAAAACCGTTGGCGCGCATGCGCTCCACGATCTCGCCCGAAAACAGGAACTCCCTTTCAAGCAGTTTGAGAACGCACCCCTCGAGCACGCCTTTGTTGAGTTGTGCGTCAATTCCCATAGACTTCCCCTTAGTTCATTGTTATGCAAGGAACTGACTACAGGATACCACGCTCTATGGGGATTGTCAAGTGTTTGCAGAAAAATTTTTTTGAATATTTTGGCTAAATACCATTCGCCCCGCCTGTGCTGAAAGTACAGGCGGGGCGAAAAATGTTATTTTTTCATGCTCAGGTAGACCATCAATACGGCAATGTCGGCAGGGGAGACGCCCGAGATGCGCTCCGCCTGTCCCAGATTGAGGGGACGGATGCGATCAAGCTTTTCGCGCGCCTCCAGCCGCAGGCCGGAGATGGCGGAATAGTCGAGGTCGGGGGGCAGGGGGCTTTCCTCCATCTTTTTCAGGCGCTCCGCCTCGTCGCGGCTGCGCTTGAGATACCCCGCGTAGCGCACCTGCGTCTCGCAGGACAGAAGAACGTCGGCGGGAACGTCCTGCAAAATGCCGAACGTTTCACACAGTTCGGCAAGGGGGATGCCGCGGCGCACAAGGTCGGCATAGGTCACGCCCGCCGAGAGGGGAGGCTGGCCATGGCGCTGCACGAGCGCATCCGCTTTTTTTTGTTCCGCGCGCTCCTCCAGCGCGGCGGCGGTCGCCTCGCGCAGGCGTCTGCGTGCAAGAAAGCGCTGGTACCGCTCCTCGGTGACGAGGCCGCAGGCATATCCGATCTCGGTCAGCCGTTCGTCGGCGTTGTCCTGCCGCAGGACAAGGCGGTATTCCGCGCGCGAGGTCATCATGCGGTAAGGCTCGTCCGTGCCCTTGGTCACAAGGTCGTCGATGAGCACGCCGATATACGCCTGGTCGCGCCGCAGAACGAGGGGAGGCATGCCGCGCAGCGCGAGCGATGCGTTCAGCCCCGCCATCAGCCCCTGTGCGGCTGCCTCCTCGTAGCCGCTCGTGCCGTTGATCTGTCCCGCCGTGTACAGACCCTTCACCTTCTTGCTCTCGAGGGTGGGCAGCACGTCCAATGTGTCGATGCAGTCGTATTCGATGGCGTAGGCGTAGCGCACGATCTCGCAGTGCTCCAGCCCCTTCACGGTGCGGTACATTGCCTTCTGCAGGTCGTGTGGCAGAGAGGTGGACATGCCCTGCACGTAAATTTCCGTCGTGTCCGCGCCCTCGGGTTCCAGAAAGAGCTGGTGGCGTTCCTTGTCGGCAAATCGCACCACTTTCGTCTCGATGGAGGGGCAGTAGCGCGGCCCCGTCGAGGAGATGGCGCCGTTGTAGAGGGGGGCGCGGCTGAGGTTGTCGAGGATGATGCGGTGCGTGTCGGCATTGGTATAGGTGAGGTAGCAGACCTCCTGACAGTCCGCGGGCGGCACGCCGTCGTTCAGGAAGGAGAAGGGGTACACCTCCTCCCCGGGCTGCACGGTGAGGGCGGAGCGGTCCACGGTGCGCCCGTCTAAACGGGCGGGGGTGCCCGTCTTGAAACGGCGCACACGGTAGCCAAGGTGCAGGAGGGCGTCGGTCAGCATGGTCGCCCGCGCAAAGCCGTTGGGGCCGCTCTCGGTGATCACTTCCCCCGTGATGGTGCGCGCGTTCAGGTACACGCCCGTGGCGACGATGACGGCGCGGCAGGCGAACATGCCCCCGTAGGAGGTGAGCACCCCTCGGACATGGTCCCCCTCTGTCAGGATGTCCGCCGCCTCACCCTGCACGATGCGCAGATTGTCGGTGTGCTCAAGCAGGCGCTTCATCTCGGTGTGATATTTGTTCTTGTCCGTCTGGGCGCGCAGGGACTGCACCGCCGCGCCCTTGCCCTCGTTGAGCATGCGGTACTGCAGGGCGGAAAGGTCGGCGATCAGGCCCATTTCCCCGCCGAGCGCGTCGATCTCGCGCACCAGATGTCCCTTTGCGGTGCCGCCGATGGAGGGGTTGCAGGGCATAAAGCCGATGCTGTCCGGATTGAGGGTGAGCATGACGGTCTTCAGCCCCGTGCGCGCCAGTGCAATGGCGGCCTCGCAGCCCGCATGTCCCGCGCCGATGACCACGGCGTCATATTGTCCTTCGGAAAAAGTGTTCATGGCGTTTAAGAAAGCCCCGTTGCGGGGCTTGTTATATTGATATGGCAAAAGGCGTCGCTGCGTTATGCCTTTTGTGTCCCCGTTACTGCTTGAGCACGGCGCTCTTGACGTCGTTCACGTCCTTTGCCACCTTGTCGTTCACGCGCATCAGCTCTGCGATCTTGTCGCGCGCATAGATGACGGTGGAGTGGTCTCTCCCGCCCATGAGCTTGCCGACGGTGACGAGGGGGAGGGCAAGCATGTCGCACATCAGATAGGTGCATACCTGCCGCGCCCGCACGATCTCCTGCCGCTTGTTCTTGCCGAGCAGGTCCTCCCTGGTGGTGTTGAAATAGCTGCACGTCGCGCGGATGATCGCCTCGGGCGTGACCTCCTCCTGCTCGTCCGTGCCGATCGCCTCCTGCAGCGCGGCGGCGGCGAGCTTTAAGGAGATGGGTTCTTCATGCAGCTTGCTCGCAAAGATGACCGTGTTCAGCCTGCCCTCGAGGGTTCGCACGTTGTTGTCCGAATTTTTGACGAGGAAGGCAAGCACCTCGTCGGGCACGACGTATTTTTTCTCAAGTGCCTTGCGCTTTAAGATGGCGATCTTTGTCTCGACGTCGGGCGGCTGGATGTCCGCGATGAGCCCGCCTTCAAAGCGCGTCCTCAGGCGCTCCTCGAGGGTGGTCAGCTCCTTGGCGGGGCAGTCGGAGGAGATGACGATCTGCTTGTGCTGGGAGAACAGTTCGTTGAAGGCGTGGAAGAACGCCTCCTGCACGCCGTACTTGCCCGCCCAGAACTGAATGTCGTCGATGAGCAGCACGTCCACGTTGCGGTAGCGGTTGCGAAAGCGCGTCTCGCCCTCCCGTGCGGCGCCCTTCTTGGCGTACATGCTGTCCACATATTCGTTCAGAAACTTTTCGCTCGTCGTGTAGATGACTTTCAGAGAGGGCTTCTTCTGGGAGATGTCGTTGGCGATCGCCTGCATCAGGTGCGTCTTGCCCAACCCCGTTCCGCCGTAAATGTACAGGGGGTTGAAGTTTTCGCCGGGGTTTTCCGCAACCGACTTCGCCGCCGCAAACACAAATTTATTGGAGGAGCCGACCACAAAGGAATCGAAGGTATAGCGCGGATCGAGCACGACGGTGTTCTCCTCCGTGACGTCGGGGGGCTCGCGCAGGGAGTACTCCTCGCTGCCCTCCACCACGATGATGACGCCCGTAAGCCCCACGTCCGCCGAAACGACCGCCTCGCGCAGCTTTTCCAGGTGGTTTTTGGTGATGGTGAGCGCGGCAAGCTCGCTCTCCGCCTGCAGGACGATCTTTTTGTTGACCACGTCCACGGGCACGAGGTTTTCAATGAACGTGCTGTACGAGATGGGGTTGACGAGCAGTTTTGCCCGCTCGCGGATGGTGTTCCATAAAAAGTCAAATTGTCCTGCCATTTTTTCCCTCGCAAACGCTTTGCCTTTTCGGGCAATTTTTGGTATAATAAAAGAAGTATTTTCAGAAGTGTTCCGGAAAATATCGCCGCCGCGTTCTATGCGGATTTTGCAAGCACCGCCTGCGTGCGCCACGGCTGCGGAAAGCTCTTGCAAGCAGGCACTCCTTGCGCGTTTCGGACGTGTGCCGCCTGTGGCGTCGGGGATTCCTTGGTACCGCGTCATTCAGAGCGAAGGGTGCAGCCCGCAGCGAAGAATCCCCTCATAGGACGACACCGAGCACGATCCCCCCTGTCCTTCGGACATCCCCCCTTAAAACGCTATCGCGTGTTAAAGGGGGCGGGAATCTGCGTTTTTTTGCCTGTAAGACAATGTATGAAGGGATTCTTCGTCGCCTTCGGCTCCTCTGAATGACGGAAACAAGCAAACATTGCCCTTGCTATCATTATTCGCGCAAGGAGGGTTCCCCTCGGCCAGCGCCCCACATTTGCGCATACCTGCGCTCATGCGGAAAGGTGAATGCGCGGGCGTTATAATTGTTGCCATTGCCCGCGCATAGGAAAACCGAACGCAGAGCGTAGCGAACGTTGGGTTTTCCTGAATCTCACGACAATTCTTTTTGTCAGTTCAAAAAGAATTGTGTGAACAAGTTATATTATAGTACAATTCAGCGCAAAAAGAAAGCGTTTTCGCGGAAAAAGAGCATGGTCATCGAAAAATTGACGCTGCACAACTTCAGAAATTACGAGGACGAGACCTTCACGTTCGCCGAGGGGCTGAACGTGCTCACGGGTCGCAACGCGCAGGGCAAAACCAACTGCGCGGAGGCGGTCTTTTATCTGTGCACGGGGGCGTCCCTGCGCATCCGCCATGACCGTCAGCTCATCCGCCGCGGCGCCGCGTTCGCCCGCATTGCGGCGCGCGCACACACGCGCTACGGCAGCGTCCTTCTCGAGGCCGCCATCTTTGAAAACAAGCGCGAACTGTACGTCAACGGCAACAAGGTTGCGCGCGCGGCGGACTTTGTGGGCAACATGAACAGCGTCTTTTTCTCGCCCGGGGAGCTGCGTCTCATTCAGGATGGTCCGGACGAGCGGCGCAGGTTCCTCAACCTCTCCATTTCGCAGACCTCGCGCGAATACTGCACGGCGCTCGCGCGCTATCAGCGCATCCTCGATCAGCGCAACAATCTGCTCAAGGAACACGATTTTTCCCTCATCCTCGAGACGCTCCCCGTGTGGGATGAGCAACTCGCCGTGTATGCGGCGCGCATCATCCGCCACAGGCGCGCCTATCTTGCGCGTCTCTCGCCGCTGGCGCACGACGCGCACGCCTATCTGACGGACGGCGCGGAGGATCTGCGGCTGGAAATGGACGGTACGTATCCGGAAAATGAGGACGAGATCGCCAAAAAACTCGTCGGGCAGTTCGCCGCGTCGCGCGAGCGGGACATGCGGCTGGGCTTCACTTCGGTCGGCCCGCACCGCGACGATATCCGCGTCTTTATCGACGGTGCGGATGCGCGCGGCTACTGCTCGCAGGGACAGGCGCGCACGGCGGCGCTCTCGTTGAAACTGGCGGAGACGCAGATCTTCCGCGAACTTTCGGGCGAGGCGCCCGTGCTCATTCTGGACGACGTGATGAGCGAGCTGGACCTTCCCCGCCGCAAAAAGCTGCTCGAGCGCGTCAGGGACATCCAGTGCATCCTCACCTGCACGCATGCGGAGCGCGTTCTGTACGGCGCGCAGTGCAACAAGATCAGGATACGGGAGGGGAAGATCGTCTTATGAGGGCAGACCTGCACATCCACACCTACTATTCGGACGGAAAGTATTCCCCGCATGAGATCGCATTGCGCGCCGCGCAGGCGGGCATGCAGATGATCTCCATGACCGATCACGACAGCCTCGAGGGGCTGGAGGAAAAGCGCGCCGCCGCGCGGGAGGCGGGCCTTGCGTACGTATCCGGCTGGGAGGTGTCCTCCTATGCGGGGAAGGCAAAGGTGCACGTGCTCGGCTACGGCTGCGCGCCATGCGAGGCATATGAGCGCTTTCTCGCCGCACGCAGGGCGGGCGCGCTCGCGCGCGCCGAGGAGATGATCGCCAAGGGGAACGCCTACTTCGGGCTGAACGTCACGCTGGAGGACGCCGAGCGCTTTCACCTGAAAAAGGATGCGCCCCTGCACACCATGCACGTGGTCACGGCGTTCTCGCAAAAACTCGGCATCAAAAAGGGGGAGCTGTACCTGAGCGCCTTTGCCGCGGGCTGTCCGTGCGATTCCGCGATCGGCCGTCCGACGCCGCAGGACGCCATCGAGGTCATCCACGCGGCGGGCGGGGTTGCCTCGCTCGCGCACCCCGGGCGCATCCCTCTTGCGCAGGACGCGCGCCAAAGGCTGATGGACGAGCTGGCAGGCATCGGGCTGGACGGCATAGAATGTGTGCATTCAGACCATACTGTCACCGAGGCGGAGGCGTTTGCGGCGTATGCGCGCGAGCGGGGTCTGCTCGTCACGGGCGGCTCGGATTTTCATGCCGAGGGCAGGAACCGCGTCGTGGGACTGCCGCCCTTCGAGCCGTCGGAGGCGCTTTTGCAGGCGTTCTCCCGCCTCGAAGGGAGCAGATGAAGAGGCTGTTGAGCTGTGTGTTCGCGCTCCTCCTTGCGGGGAGCGCGTTTGTCTGGAGCGGATGGGCGGCGCGCGTGAAAAGGGGCGTCGTGGTGGACGGCGTGTGCGTGGGCGGCATGACGTATGCCGAGGCGGCGGCGAACGTGCGCGCCGGCCTTGTCTATACGCCCTTTACGCTGCACACGCCGTCTGGAGACGTGGCGGTGCCCGTGCAATATGAGGACGACGTGCACGAGATCCTGCGCCGCGCCCGCAAGGGGGAGGAATACGCCGTGACCGTTCGGCGGGAGATGGTGGACGCGGAAGATTTTTTTGCAGACGTATGCGAAAAAAATGTACGCGAGCCGCGTGATGCATCGCTCACCTTCTCGCGAAAGGGGTTTGTATATACGAAGGAACAGACGGGAATTTTCTGCGATCATGCCGCCTCTCTGCGTGCCGCGCTCACGGCGCTGCGCGAGGGAAAGGAGGAGGCAAAACTCGTTACCCACGCCTGGCAGCCCGCCCTCACCGAGGCGATGCTGCGCGAGCGCACCCAAAAACTTGCCTCCTTTTCCACCCGTTTCGACGCTGCCAAGACGGCGCGCGTGCACAATATTTCCCTCGCCTGCGAGCGCATCGCAGGCAGCGTGCTTGCTTCGGGCGAGACCTTCTCCTTCAATGCGGCGGTGGGGGAGCGCACGCGCGGGAACGGCTTTCTCGATGCGCCCGTCATCGTTGCGGGCGAATTTGTCGAGGGAACGGGCGGGGGCGTGTGTCAGGCGTCCACCACGCTGATGGGGGCGGCGCTGCGGGCGGGGCTTTTGGTCACGGAGAGCCATCCGCATTCGCTCTCCGTCGGCTATGTGCCGCCCTCGCAGGATGCGATGGTGTCCCGCTACAGCGATCTGAAACTGCGCAACCCGTACCCCTTTCCCGTCTATTTTTTGGGCGGCATCGGGGAAGGGTACGTGCGGTTCGAGGTGTACGGCATGCCGGACGGAAGAGTGTACAGATTGGAGAGCCGCGTGCTGGAGACCATCGCCCCGCCGCCCGCCGAGGTCGTGGAGGGGGAGGAGGACAAAATTCTGCGCGCCGAAAAGGCGGGCATGCGCAGCGAATGCTATCTTTTGGTGTATGACGGCGGGGGTGCGCTGCTCTCGCGCAGGCTGCTGCGCCGCGACAGCTACGCCTGCGTGCAGGGAAAGGTGCAGAAAAAGCCGCAGACGCAGCCGTCCGCTTCGCAGGAGGAGGCAAATTCGCCGCAACCCTGAATTTTTGCAAAAAATCGGGCAAAATGAGTTGATTTTTTTGCGTTCATCGGCTATAATGAGCAAGTGACTTCGGGCGTTCCTCTGCCGCATGCGGGAATGAACGTCGCGTAAAACAGGAGGTAAGTCGGAATGGGACTCATCGAGCAGATCGAAGCCGAGAACATGAAAGAGAACGTCCCCCAGTTCAACGTGGGTGACACCGTCAAGGTCGGCTATCGCATCATCGAGGGCGGCAAAGAGCGTATCCAGAACTTTGAAGGCGTCGTCATCGCCAAGAAGAACGGCGGGATCCGCGAGACGTTTACGGTGCGCCGCCTTTCCTTCGGCGTGGGTGTGGAGCGCTGCTTCCCCCTGCATTCCCCCAAGGTCGCGTACGTCAACGTCGTGCGCGCCGGCAAGGTCCGCCGCGCAAAACTTTACTATCTGCGCGGGCGCACGGGGAAGGCTGCCAAGATCAAGGAAAAGAAGTAATTGCATTCAAATGCAGAAAACCGATCCGCTTAAAGTCAAAAGCGGGTCGGCTTTTTCTTTTCGCGAGGGGATCCCCCGTCGCTGCGCGCCACCCCCTCTAAAGCCCTGCGGGCGTTAAGGGGGGCAAGTACTCCTTCAGTCACCTGCGGTGACAGCTCCCTCGGGGAGGGAGCCTTTTTGTTCGCCGTCATTCAGAGGAGCCGAAGGCGACGAAGAATCCCCCGTACATTGTCTTAGGGGCATGAGAACGTGGTTTTGTGCTCGCTATCCTTTGCGAGGGGATTCTTCGCTCCACTTCGTTCCGCTCTGAATGACGTGAAACAAAGAATGCTCGTCAACCGTCACTTAGAGGAGCGGCGGCTCTTTATGCCCGTCTAACGTCATTCTGAACGCAGTGAAGAATCCCCTCATACGTTGTCTTAGGGGCAAGAGAACACGGATTCCAAGCCTCCCCTGTGCAAGGGGAGGTGTCTGCGCAGCAGACGAAAGGGTTGTCAAAGTTTGTTGCAGACAGGCAGAACAACCCTCCCGCCTCACAGGCTCGGCACCCTCCCTTGCACAGGGAGGGCATTCTGTCCCCCCTTAACACGTTTTTAAAGGGGCGGTGGCACTTTCGGGAGGGGGGCTGTCAGAAATTTTTTTGTGAATTTCGGAAAATTGGCGCTCAAATCCGTTTACAATCGGCGCGTTATCGGATAAAATAAGATTTACAATATAATAGGGAATAAGTACTATGGCAATGAAAAACACTCGGAAAAAACCTTCCCTTGCGCTGCGGTTCATCTACATCGTCGCGCTCATTTTTCTGTGCGTGGGGCTGTGCGTGCTTGGCTCCTTCCGCGGCACGGGCGATTCTTTTGAGCTGAAAACGCAGGGTACGGGCGATGCGGAGATGCCCTCCGTCATCTTCCGCCTCTCCAACCCGACGGTGACGAACGACGACGGAACCCCCTCGACGGCATACCTGCGGCTGCGCCACGTGTACGTGAACGTGGGCGCGGCGTATACCGACGCGGGGGAGGCGGTCACGCTGCGCGCCGAGGTCATCCCCAGTGCGACCAGCACGGCAAGTTCTTCGTCGGGCCGCCGCCTCGACCTGGAGTTTTCCAATTTCTCCGCGCCCGAGGGCGGGGAGGAGGGTGAAGAGGGCGCCGAGGATGTGCTTCCTTCCGAAATTTACTACAATTGGGTGGAGATCGGCTCTCCCGCAACGGGCTGGCTGGTTTCCACGTACTCCTATGTGCGCCTGACGGCGCGTACCTGCAACACCCTCGTCAACGAGATCGTGTTCGTGGGCGAGCGGCTGCGCGCCAATTCGTCCACGGCTGCCGGCACGGGGGAATATTACCTGATCCCCGCCGAAGTGTATTCCGCCACAGCGCTGGTGGGGGAGACCTCCGACGAGGCGGTACAGCGCGCGCAGGCGCTCATCGACAGCCAGTATATGCCTCCCACCGACAACAGCTATTTCAACAACGTGACGGGGAGCGAGATGATCTCGCTCATGACGATCGCCGAGATGCGCGCAGGCGGCTCGTACGGCGAGGGCAACGTGTATGAAGGGGAGCGCGTCTACGGTGCGCTCGGGGAGGACATCCTCGCGCTCGGAACGCTCATCTTCGGCAACAGCCCCTTCGGGCTGCGCTTTTTCCCCATGCTCGCGGCGGCGGGCGCGCTGCTCGTCGGCGCCCTGCTCGTGCGGCGCGTGACGAAGAGCGACAGGGCGGGGCTGATCTTTGCCGTGCTGTTTGCGCTTGCAAGCGCAACGCTGGCGCTGGGCGGATTGGGAACGCCGCTCATGCTCGGCGTGTTCTTTTTCCTTCTGTCTCTGGACATGTGCCACCGGTTCTATGCGAACGGCATGAAGAATGCGGACTTTGCCTCCGCGCTGCCCCTGCTCGTCTCGGGGCTGGCGGGCGCGTTCGCCATCCTCATTCACGGGGCGTTCATCGTGCCCGTCGCGGGCGTTGCCGCGCTCTTCGGGCTGGGGCTTGTGCGCCTGCGCCGCGCCCGCCGCTATCACCTCGACCTCGCCATTGCCGAGGCGGAGGCGCAGCAGGCGCAGGAGGAACGGGCCGCCGCACATGCCGCGCATGCCGCGTCCGCCGCGCCCGCGCAGGAGGAGCTCTCGCCCGCCAAGCGCAAGGTCGCCCTCATCGCGCGCGAATACTCCAACAAGACGGCGATCGCGTCCGTCGCGTTCGGCTGTTCGCTCGTCATCGGCGCCATCGTCTTTGCGCTGCTCTTTGCGCTGCCGCTCTATTATCCTTACGTCAAACTGTATTCCGATCCCGCCGCACCCTCCGTCAACATCTTCGGGCTGGCGGCAAGGTCGTTTGCGGGCGGCTTTACCGGCGTGAATGCCGCCGCTCCCGCATCCAATGCATGGAATATCTTCTATCTCCTCGCGCGCGCGGACGGCGCCGCATTCTCCAGCGTGTTCGGCGCGTTCATGAACCCCGTCGCCATTCTTGCGACGCTCGCGGGGCTTGCATATCTCATTTACAGCATCGTCCGCCTTGTGCGGGCGAAGGCGTGGGGCAAGAGCGAGCGCATCCTGCTGCGCAGGACGGCCATCCCCTTTGCGGGGCTGGTGCTCGCGCTCGTCACGGCGGCGTTTGCCAAGGATGCCGTGCTGTTCGTGCTGCTCGCATGGCTCTTCCTGTTCATGCTCGCCGCCAATGCCGTGGCAGACTTTACCGCCCGCGAGGGCAAGACGGGCAGCGCCTGCCGCACCGTCATGTGGGTGGGCTTCGGCCTGCTCGCCGCCCTGTTCGTGCTCTACTTCGTGTTCGCGGCGGGGTTTCCCGTCTCGTCGGGCGTCATTGCGGCGATCTTCGGCTGATGCCGTAAGGGGGAGAATATGATCGCAAAAATCGTATGCTATGCGCTGCAGGGGCTGGAGGGGGTGCCCGTCGAAGTGGAGACGGACGCCTCCAAGGGCATCCCCGGCTATGAGATGGTGGGGCTGCCCGACGCGGCGGTCAAGGAATCCAAGGAGCGCGTGCGCTCCGCCATCAAAAACAGCGGGCTGCTCTTTCCGCTGGGCAAGATCACCGTCAACTTTGCGCCCGCCGATATCCGCAAGGAGGGCGCGGCGTTCGATCTTGCCGTCGCCGTCAGCCTGCTCAAGGCGAGCGAACAGCTCGTGGGCGCGCATACGGAGGACACCGTCTTTTTGGGCGAACTTGCCTTGGACGGCGCGGTGCGCCCCATCGCGGGGCTGCTGCCCATCCTCATTTCGGCAAAGGGACACGGCTACACCCGCTTTATCGTGCCTGCGGGCAATGCAAAGGAGGCGGCCTATCTGGGCGGCGCGGAAATTTATCCCGTGCGTTCGCTGGCGGAGACGGTCGCCTTTTTGCTGGGCAGCGCGCAGATCGCGCCCGTTGCGCCCAAAAAGTTCGTGCCGCACCTGCACGCGGGGCAGGGGGCGGACCTGAAGTACGTCAAGGGTCAGCCCGTCGCGCGGCGCGCGCTCGAGATCGCGGTCGCGGGCGGGCACAATCTTCTGCTCGTCGGGCCGCCCGGCACGGGCAAGACCATGCTCGCCAGATGCCTTCCCACCGTCATGCCCGACCTCTCCTTCGAGGAGGCGCTCGAGATCACCAAGATCCATTCGGTGGCGGGAACATTAGGGGAGGACGGCATCGTGTCCGACCGCCCCTCCCGCACCCCGCACCACACGGCGACGACCGTTGCCATGTGCGGCGGCGGAAACCGTGTCGTGCGCCCCGGGGAAATTTCCCTCGCGCACGGCGGCGTGCTCTTTCTGGACGAGCTGCCCGAATACAAGCGCTCCACGCTGGAGGCGCTGCGCCAGCCCCTGGAGGACGGCAAGATCACCGTCTCGCGCGCGGGCGGCACGTTCACCTTCCCCGCGCGGTTCATGCTGTGCGCAAGCATGAATCCCTGCCCGTGCGGCAACTACGGCTCGGCGGACAAGGTGTGCACCTGCTCGCCCGCCGAGATCAGGCGCTACCGCAGGAAAATTTCGGGGCCGCTGCTCGACCGCATCGATCTGCAGGTGGAGGTGGATAACGTGCCCTACGCGGCGCTTGCCTCGGACGAACGGCAGGAGAGTTCCGCGGCGGTCAGGGAGCGCGTCAACGTGGCGCGCGCCATTCAGAACGTGCGCTTTGAGGAGAGCGGCATGCGCACCAATGCGGAGATGGGGGAGCGCGAGCTGTCCTCCTTCTGCCGCCTGAGCGCGGAGGGGGAGGACATCCTGCGCGCGGCATTCGAGCGCATGAAGCTCTCCGCCCGCGCCCGTTCGCGCATCCTCAAGGTGGCGCGCACCATTGCCGACCTTGCCGCAAGCGAGGACATCCTTCCCGCGCACGTCTATGAGGCGGTGTCCTACCGCCTCGGGGACAGTCTGGAATGAGTGCCTGTTCGCAGGAGGCGCGGCTGCTCGTCTGGCTCGCGGCATGTGCGCCGGCGGACGAGCGCGCCCGCGCACGCATTGCGCAGCTCTGTGCTCAGGGGATCCCCCGGAAAGAGCTGGAAAAAATTTGCCTCGCCGTGATAGAAACGGCGCAAAACCGTGTATATAAAGGTGGCATTGCGGAAATTGAACGGGAAGGGGAGGAATACCTCGCCCGCCTCGCCGCCAAAGGATTTTTCGCCGTGACGCTCGCGTCCGCCGACTATCCCGAGGCGCTGCGCGCCATTCCCGACCCGCCCATTGCGCTCTTTTGCGCGGGGAGAAGGGAACTGCTCGGCATGCGCAAGTTCTGCATCGTCGGCGCGCGCCTGCTGCCCGCATGGGCGCAGGCGGCGGGCAAAGCGATCGCGGGCGAACTCTCGCGAACGTTTGCCGTCGTCACGGGCATAGCGGAGGGCGGCGACCGCGCCGCCGTCGACGGGGCGCTCCCCTCGGGGAACCTCGTCTGCGTGCTGCCGTGCGGGCCTGACGTCGATTATCCCGCCGCGCACGCCGCGCTCAGGCGCGAGATCGCCAAGCGCGCGCTGCTCGTCAGCGAATATCCCCTCGGCATGCGGGCGCAGAAGTTCTCCTTCCACGCGCGCAACCGCATCCTCGCCGGACTTTCGCAGGGCGTTCTGGTGCTCGCCGCGGGGGAGAAGAGCGGCACGCTCATCACGGCGGACCGTGCGCTCGCCTACGGGCGGGAGGTGTTCGCGCTGCCCCATAACGCAGGCGCGGCGCAGGGCGTCGGGTGCAATGCGCTCATCAAACAGGGCGCATATCTGTGTACGGGCGCGCAGGACATTTTCGACGCATTCGGCATGCAATACGAAGGGATGCCTGCGCCCTCCCTGACGCCGCAGGAGGAGCGCATGCTCGCCGCGCTGCGGCTGGCGGGGGAAGAACACGCGGCGGCGCTCGCACAGCGCCTCGGGCTTCCCGTCTGGGAGGCGCAGGCGGCGCTCGCCTCCCTCGAACTCAAGGGGCTTGCCGTGCGTGCGGGCGGCAATCAATATACCGCGATCTCTCGCAGGTGACAGGCGGACGCACCGTCCGCAAAGGAGCTGTATGGAACTTATCATCGTCGAGTCGCCCAGCAAGGCGAAAACGATCTCCCGCTATCTGAAGGGAAAATATCAGGTGGACGCCTCGGGCGGACACATCCGCGATCTGCCGCAAAAGCAGCTCGGCGTTGCAACGGACAAGAACTATGAGCCGCGCTACGTCGATTCTCCGGGCAAGGAGGCGATCATCAAGCGCCTGACGGAGGAGGCAAAGCGGGCGGACAGGGTGTACCTTGCCACCGACCCCGACCGCGAGGGCGAGGCGATCAGCTGGCACCTGCAGACCGTTCTGGGCCTTCCCGCCGACGGGAAGAACCGCATTGAATTCAACGAAATTTCCCCCAAGGCGGTGGAACGTGCGCTCGCCTCGCCGCGCACCATCGACTATAACCTGGTGGACGCGCAGCAGGCGCGCCGCGTGCTGGACAGGCTGGTGGGCTACAAGCTCTCCCCCCTGCTCAACGACAAGATCGGCAACGGGCTGTCGGCGGGCAGAGTGCAGTCGGTGGCGCTGCGCCTCGTCGTGGAGCGCGAGCGCGAGATCCAGGCGTTCAAGCCCGAGGAGTACTGGACGATCACGGCGGAGCTGCAGGACGGGGAGAAGAAATATTCCCCCTTCAAGGCCGCGCTCGAAAAATACAGGGGCAAGAAGTGCAAGATCGGCAGCAAGCAGGCGGCGGACGAGGCGCTCGCCGCGCTCGCCGCGGGCACGTACAAGGTGGCAAACGTCAGGCGCAGCGTCACCAAGTCGCACGCGCCCGCCCCCTTCACCACGAGCACCCTGCAGCAGGACGCCTCCAACAAACTGGGCATGACGGCGCCCGAGACCATGCTCATGGCGCAGCACCTGTACGAGGGCATCGACGTCGAGGGCATGGGGCACGTCGCCTTTGTCACCTATATCCGTACCGACTCCACCCGCGTCTCTTCGGACGCGCAGGCGGCGGCGCGGCAGTATATCGAGGCGCACTACGGCAAGGAATACCTTCCCGAAAAGCCCAATTTTTACGCCTCCAAGAAGGGTGCGCAGGACGCGCACGAGGCGATCCGTCCCATCGACCTGTCCCGCACCCCCGAGTCGGTCAGAAAGCTGCTCGACAAGAAGCATTTCAACGTCTACAAACTCATCTACGAGCGCTTTATCGCCTCGCAGATGGCGCAGGCGCTGTACGATTCCATGCAGGTGGAGATCGAAAACGGCGACTATATGCTCAAGGCAAGCGGCAAGGCATTGAAGTTTGCGGGCTATACCGCCGTCTGGCAGGAGAGCAAGGCGGGGGACGAGGAAGAGGGCGGCAAGGGGCTGCTCCCTCCCGTGGAGGAGGGGCAGGCGCTCGACTGCATCGGCGTCAAGCCCGAACAGAAGTTCACCAAGCCCCCCGTGCGCTATACAGATGCCTCCCTCGTCAAGGCGATGGAGGACAAGGGCATCGGGCGGCCCTCCACTTATGCGACCATCATCTCCGTTCTGAACAAGCGCAAGTATGTGGAAAAAGAGGGCAAGTACATGAAGCCCACCGAGGTGGCGTACCGCATCACGGATATGCTCGTGAAGTACTTCCCCGAGGTCATGGACGTCGGCTTTACCGCGGACATGGAGACCAAGCTGGACGCCATCGAGGACGGCGGCAGGGACTGGCACACCGTGATCGCCGACTTCTATCCGCCCTTCGAGCGGCAGCTGCGCTTTGCCAAGACGGACGGGGACGAGGTGACGGACGTCAAGTGTTCCAAGTGCGGCTCGCCCATGGTCAGAAAGACGGGCAAGTACGGCACCTATCTTGCCTGTTCCAACTATCCCGCCTGCTCGAACATTGTCAGCGAGGGCAAGGCGGAGGTCTCGGATACGCCCTGCCCCAAGTGCGGCGCCATGATGGTGGTCAAGAGCGGCAGGTACGGCAAGTTCCTCGCCTGCCCCAACTATCCCGCCTGCAAGTCCACCCTTCCCTACGGAGACAAGCCGGCGGAGGGCGTGCTCGAGGGCACGTGCCCCGTCTGCGGCAAGCCCACCAAAAAGCTGCGTACCCGCACGGGGAAGTTTTACTACGGCTGCACGGGCTATCCCGCCTGCGATTTCCGCAGCTGGGACGAGCCGACGGGCGAAAAGTGCCCCGTGTGCGGCGGCGCGCTCGTCAAGACGGCGCGCGGCAACATCAAGTGCGCCAATAAGGAATGTTCCTACCGCGCGCCCAAGCCGCCCAAGCCTGAGGCGCCCCCGCAGGCATGATCGCGGTCATCGGCGCGGGCCTTGCGGGCAGCGAGGCGGCGTGGTATCTGGCGGAGCACGGCGAACAGGTGGAGCTTGTCGAACAAAAGCCCGCGCGCCGTTCCCCCGCCCACGCGAGCGACGGACTGTGCGAGCTGGTCTGCTCCAATTCCCTGAAGAGTGACGACGTGTCCGGCAACGCATGCGGCCTTCTCAAGCAGGAGATGCGCATGCTCGGTTCCCTGACCATGCAGGCGGCGGCGGCAACGCGCGTGCCGGCGGGCGGGGCGCTCGCCGTGGACAGGGACGCATTTTCCGCATACGTCACGCAAAAACTGCGCACACATCCCAACATTCACATCGTCTGCCGCGAGCAGACTGCGCTCCCCGAGGCGGGCATCGTTGCCACGGGGCCGCTGACGGACGGCGCGCTGTATGCGGCGATCGAGGCGCGCTTCGGCGGCGGACTGCACTTTTACGATGCGACTGCGCCCGTCGTCACGGCACAGAGCGTGGATATGGACGCGGCGTTCACGGCGGACCGCTACGGCAGGGGGACGGGGGACTATGTCAACTGTCCCATGAACAAAGAAGAATACGAGGCGTTCGTGCGCGAACTGCTCGCCGCCCAAAAGGTGACGCTGAAGGACTTTGAAAAGCGGGAGATCTTCGAGGGCTGCATGCCCGTCGAGGTGATGGCGTCGCGCGGAAAGGACACATTGCGCTTCGGCACGTTCAAGCCCGTGGGGCTGGCGGACGGGGCGCTCGGCCGCCCGTATGCGGTGCTGCAGCTGCGCCGCGAGAATGCGCAGGGCACGCTGCTGGGACTGGTCGGCTGCCAGACCAACCTCAGGTTCGGGGAGCAGAAACGGGTGTTTTCCCTCATTCCCGCCCTGCGGCACGCGGAATTCGTGCGCTACGGCGTCATGCACCGCAACACCTTTCTCGATTCCCCGCGCGTTTTGTGCGCCGACTATTCCGCAAAGGATGCGCCCATGCTCTTCTTTGCGGGGCAGATGACGGGCGTGGAGGGGTATGTCGAGAGCGCGGCGAGCGGCATGCTCGCGGCGATGAACCTGCTCAGGAAACTGCACGGACGGGAGAGCATCGTGCCGGAGGACACCTGCGTGATGGGCGCGCTCGCGCGCTATATCGCGGCGTCCAATGCGCACTTTCAGCCCATGAACGCCAACTACGGCATTCTGCGCGGCATGGACGTCAAGGATAAACAGGAAAAAAAGAGACGCATGGCGGAGCGCGCACTCGAGGAGATCGGGCGCTTTTCCGCCGCAATACAGGTATAACAAGGAGGAAGGTATGGAATTTCACGGAACGACGATCTGCGCTGTCAAAAAGGACGGCGTGACGGCCATCGCGGGCGACGGACAGGTCACGATGGGAGAGTCCGTCATCTTCAAGAACACGGCAATCAAGGTGCGCCGCATCTACGGCGGCAAGGTCATTTTAGGCTTTGCGGGGTCGGTGACGGACGCCTTTGCGCTCTCCGAGCGCTTCGAGGGCATGCTCAACAAGTTCGCGGGCAACCTGATGCGCTCGGCGGTGGAACTTGCCGAGCTGTGGCGCAGCGACAAGCTGGGCAGGCAGCTCAACGCCATGATGATCACGGCGGACAAGGACACGCTGCTCATTCTCTCGGGCACGGGCGAGGTCATCGAACCGGACGAGGGCATCTGCGCCATCGGTTCGGGCGGCAACTATGCGCTCGCTGCGGCGCGCGCGCTCGCCCAGAACACCGATTTTTCGGCAGAGGAGATCGCACGCAAGTCTTTGAAGATCGCATCGGAGATCTGCGTGTTTACCAACGACCATATTATTTGCGAAACAGTGTAAAAAGTTCACGCAAATCTTTTCGCAAAGGCGTCGTCGGAACGGAGCGGATTGTGCGGCTGTTTGGCTTTGCCAAACAGCACGCTGTCGCGTGTTAAAGGGGGCGGGATCTGGGTTCTCTTGCCCCTAAGACAACGCATGAGGGGATTCCTCACATACGTTACTTCGTCCCTATGGGACTCGTGCGCCGCCTACGTCGTCGGGCGGAATGACGGTTACGAGCAAGTGCCCTTGCTGAAATATGTTGCAAAAGGCGTCACTGCGTTATGCCTTTTGCGCCCCTGTTTGCTGCTCACGCAGCTTTCACGGAAAGGAGAGCCGATGGGGGCTAAACTGTTGCCAATCCCATCGGCGAGGAAAACCGAACGCAGAGCCTTCGGCGAACGTTGGGTTTTCCTGAAACTCACGAGATTTCTTTTTGTCAGTTCAAAAAGAAATCTGTGAACTTTATCTGGAGGTTATTATGGATTTATCACCCAAACAGATCGTAGCAGAACTCAACAAGCACATCATCGGTCAGGACGAGGCGAAGAAGGCGGTTGCCATCGCCCTTCGCAACCGCTACCGCCGCGCACAACTCTCCAAGGAGGTGCGCGACGAGATCACCCCCAAGAACATCATCATGAAGGGGCCGACGGGCGTGGGCAAGACGGAGATCGCCCGCCGCCTTGCAAAGCTGGTGAAGGCGCCCTTCATCAAGGTGGAGGCCACCAAGTATACCGAGGTCGGCTATGTCGGCAAGGACGTCGAGGGCATGGTGCGCGACCTTGTGGAGTGCGCTGTGCGCCTTGTCAAGGACGAAAAGACCGCCGAAGTCTCCGTCAAAGCAACCGAAACGGCCGAAAAGAAGATGGTAAAAATTCTTGCCGAGGTCAAGAAGAACGACCGCGGCGAGACGGCGCGCGAGGTGTTCGAGCAGAACCTTCTCGAATCGCTCCGCAAGGGCGTGTTTGACAAGCTCGTCATTGAGGCGGAGGTGCGCGACGAACCCAAAAACATGGAACTTGTCCCGGGCGGCGCCGCCATCAACCTCGGCTCCATCTTCGGGGAGATGCTCCCCCAGAAGAAAAAGAAGCGCAAGCTCACCGTTGCCGAGGCAATGAAGATCTTCATTGCGGAGGAGGCGGACAAGCTCATCGATAACGACGCCGTCACCGAGGAGGCGCTGCGCCGCGCCGAGAACGATGGCATCATCTTCATCGACGAGATCGACAAGATCGCGGCAAAGGGCAATACGGGCGGGGCGGACGTCTCGCGCGAGGGCGTGCAGCGCGACATTCTTCCCATCGTCGAGGGCAGCACCGTCATGACCAAGTACGGCGCGGTCAAGACGGACTATATGCTCTTCATTGCGGCGGGCGCCTTCCACGTTGCGCGCGTCGAGGACCTCATTCCCGAACTGCAGGGGCGGTTCCCCGTCTCGGTGGAGCTTTCCAGCCTGACGAAGGAGGATTTCGTCAACATCCTCACCAATACCGAGCACTCCATCACCCAGCAGTACGCCATGCTGCTGGCGGTGGATAACGTCGACCTGAAATTCACGCCCGATGCCATCGAGGCGATCGCGGAAATTTCCGAGGAGATCAATCTGACGAGCGAGGATATCGGCGCCCGCCGTCTGCACACCGTCATGGAATTTTTGCTCGAGGACATCTCCTTCAACGCGGGCGGCGGCAACTATCCCGTCGTCACCGTGGAGATCGACCGCAAGTATGTGGAAGAACACCTTGTCAAGATCACCAAGGACAGGGATTTGAAGAAGTACGTTCTTTGAGTGTTCACAGATTTCTTTTTGAACTGACAAAAAGAAATCTCGTGAGTTAAAGAGAAAACCCATTGCACGGCTGCGCCTGACAATCGGTTTTCTCTCGCCGCCGCTATTTTCGCAACAGTATAGCCCGCGGCGGCTCACTCTTTCCGCATAAGCGCAGGTATGCGCAAATGTGGGGCGCGGGCGCAAAATGCGATTTTGCTTGCGCGAGTGATTTAGCAAGGACATTTTTTACTTGCAACCGTCATTCAGAGGGGGCGTAGCCCCCGAAGAATCCCCTATACGTTGTCTTAGGGGCAAGAGAACGCATTCCCTTTGTACGTCGTCTTAGGGGCAGGAGAACACGTTTTGTGCTTACTGTTCCTTGCGAGGGGATTCTTACTTCGGCTACGCCTTGTGCGCTGCGTCGTCAAAATACTTCCGCAAGCGGGTATTTTTCCTCGCATCGGGCGCTATGGGCTGCGCCCTTCGCTCTGAATGACGTGGGGAACGAAGATTGTCCGCTTACCGTCATTCCGAACTGCAGCGAAGAATCCCTTATACGTCGTCTTAGGTGCAAGAGAACGCGGGGCTTTTCTAATTGTTCCGCATCAAAAACATTATGAAGGATAAATCATATGATCCAGATTCCCAAGGGCTGTAAGGACGTCCTGCCTTCGCAGGCGTATCTGTGGCAGTATCTTGAACAAAAGGCGCGGGAGACGGCGGATATGTACGCCTTTCGCGAGGTCCGTACCCCCGTGTTCGAGCACACCGAACTGTTTGCGCGCGGCGTGGGCGACACGACGGACATCGTCAACAAGGAAATGTACACCTTTCTCGACAAGGGGGGCAGGTCGGTGACGCTGCGCCCCGAGGGAACGGCGGGTGTGGCGCGCGCCTTCATCGAGCACGGCCTGGCGGGCGGCGTGCTGCCCTTCAAGGCGTACTATCTCATCTCCGCCTTCCGCTATGAGCGCCCACAGGCGGGCAGGCTGCGCGAATTCCACCAGTTCGGCTGTGAACTGTACGGGGCGGCGGGGGCGTCTGCCGATGCGGAGGTCATTTCGCTCGCCGATGCGTTCTTAAAACGCCTTGGGTTGAAGAAAGTGGAACTGCAGCTCAATTCCATCGGCTGCAAACATTGCCGTGCGCGCTACCACCAGGCGCTCAGGGAGTACTTCGCGCCCCATTTGAGTGAACTGTGCGAGGACTGCCGCGTGCGCTACGAAAAAAATCCCATGCGCATGCTCGACTGCAAGGTGGAGGGCTGCAAGACGGTCGCGGCAAATGCGCCGCACATGCTCGACTATCTGTGCGAGGACTGCCGCGCGCACTTCGAGGAGGTCAAGCGCCTTCTTTCGGCGGCGGGGGTGGCATTCACGGTGAACCCCTCCATCGTGCGCGGACTGGACTACTACAGCCGCACCGTGTTCGAGTTCGTTTCGGATGCGGCGGGCGCGCAGGGAACGGTGCTTGCGGGCGGAAGATACGATACGCTGCTCGAGCAGATGGATTCAAAACCCGTACCCGCCGTAGGATTTGCGGCGGGCATGGAGCGGCTGCTGCTCGTCATGGAGGCGGAGGGCTGCCTGCCGATCGCGCCGCAGGGCGTGGCGTGCTATCTGGCGGGCATGGACGCCTCCTCGCGCGAAAAGGCGTTCCTCTTGGCGCAGCAATTGCGCGCGGCGGGCATTCCCTGCGAGACCGACCTCATGGAGCGCTCCGTCAAGGCGCAGTTCAAATATGCGGACAAGACAGGCGCGCGCTTTGTGGCGGTGCTGGGCGAGCGGGAACTGGAGGAGGGCGCCGCACAGGTCAAGGATCTGCGCAATTCTTCCTCGGAACGTGTCAATTTCGGCGAACTTGCCGATTATATAAAAGGGAGGTCATGATATGGCAAAGAACGTAACGGAAATTTCGGGCGCACAGCTCGAGGAACTCATCAAAAAGGGGCCGGTCGTGTGCGACTTCTGGGCGGATTGGTGCGGCCCGTGCAGGATGCTCGCGCCCGTTCTGGACGGCATCGCGGGCGAGATGTCGGGAAGGGCGACCTTCGTCAAGGTGGACGTGGACGCCAATCCGGAGGCGGCACAGCGCTACGGCGTGATGTCCATTCCCAACGTCATTGTCTTCCGCGACGGCGTGCCCGCCGGCAATCACCTGGGGTATGTCCCCGCGCCCACCCTCAAGGCGTTTCTGGAAAAATATATCTGAACGCAAAACGCGCTCAATGGCAGCGAGCCTTCCCGCAAAGGGAAGGCTCGCTGCTATATGATGAAAATTTTTTTATCATCCCGCCCGCGCACAACGTGCGCGGGCGGGATGGTTTTTACGTGGTATTTGTACTTTTTTCCTAAGGCTCCCTCCGAGAGGGAGCTGTCTGCGTAGCAAACTGAGGGAGAACTCCTTCCGTCACGGCTTGCGCCGTGTCACCTCCCTCTAAGAGGGAGGCTTTTTGCGTTGTCATACCCCTAAGACAGCGTAAGGGGGATTCTTCGGGCTGGCGCCCTCTGAATGACGATGAGCTGGTAAAAAGGCTTCCCCTTGGGGGCCGCCGCAGGCGATGTTGAGGGGCATCCCCCCTTAACGCCCATTCGGGCTTTAATGGGGGTGTCACGAAGTGACGGGGGGGGATTACTTTTTCCGTCTGCTGTGATGCTCCTTTGCATGACGGCGCTGTGCACTTGCCGCCTTTTCGTCCAAAATTATTTCCCCCTTTACAAATTCCGGAAGGTGTGTTACAATAGGGGCAGTCGTTCGGGAGAGGGAGAGTATGGCGCCTGCGGGAACGGAACAACTCAATGTGCTCTTGCAGGCGCTGCGCGCGGGCGATGCGGACGCGCTCGACGGCATCTATGCCCTTGTGGGCAGGCGGATGCTCTCCCTGGCGCGCGGGATCACCAAGAACCACGCCGATGCCGAGGATGTCGTGAGCGACAGCTTTCTCAAGCTGGCGCGCGGCATTCGGGGGTACCGCCCGGGCACGAACGGCTATGCGTTCGTCATGCGCATCGTGCGCAACTGCGCATTTGACCTTCTGCGCAGGCGGAAGGTGCGCGCGGAAGAGGATATCGACGCTTTCTTCCACCTGACCGATGACCGCTACGATGCGGGGCGGATGGAGCGAGCTGTCATGCTCGAGGACGCCGTGGCGCGGCTTTCTCCGCCCGAGCGCAGAATGATCTATTACCGCTACTATCTCGATTTCACGGTGCGCGAGATCGCAAAGGAGACGGGCATGAGCAAGTCTGCGGTGGCGCGGCTCACGGCTGCCGCGGAGGAAAAATTAAAATTGCTGCTCCGCGAGGGACAGACCGAGGCGTAGGAACGTTGTAATGATGAAAGATATGAAGAAGGACAAGACAATCGAACGCGCATTCCGCGAATACTTCGACGGAACCGACGCGCCGCACTGTGACCTGACGCGGGCGAAACAGGCGGTGCGCACGGGCGCGCGCCGCACGCGCAAAAGGGGATGGCTGTCTGTGCTGGTCCCCGCTTTGGCGTGTGTTCTGCTCGTGTGCGCGGTCAGCCTCGGCGTTTTGTTCGGCGAAAGGCTCGGCGCGCCGCAGATCAGCGCCCCGCAGGACGACGGGGCGCAGGCGCCGCAGGTGTATTCGCTCGCCTCGGCGCAGGCGGAAAACACCACCTATGCGCAGCTTTCGGCGCAGTATGCGGATCTGCTCGGCGGGCTGTCCCGCTTTGCATGGGCGGACAATGCACAGGCGGACTATACGCTCTACCGCCTGGACGGCGACTGTGTGCTCCTGTATGCGCGGCTGAAGTATCTGCGCGGGCTGCACTATTGGGAGGCGGACGTCTATCTCGATCTGACGGACGGGGCGCTGTTCCCCGAAGAGCTGAGCCGTTTTCAGGCGCTGCGCGCCGAGGCGGCGGAGCGCAACGTCTCCTATCTCTCCCAAACGGACTATCTCAACGGGGAGTATGTCTCCGAAGCGGTGCTCTCGCTCCCGGCCGCGCAGTATTGTCTGTCCGTCATGGGCACCGACGGGAACGCGGTGGATTTCCTGCGCGCCCTGCTGTCGGAACAGGCATGAGAAGGCGCTGAAAAAAATTTCCAAATTTTTTGCAAAGTGCGGGACAAACCGCCGCGTTCGGACGTTGTAATGGCGTAAGGAGGGAAAAGAGATGAAAAAAATCAGGTTTGTTTCGGCAGTTTGCGCCATTTCGGTGCTGGCGCTCGCGTGCGGCTGCGCAGCCCCGGGCATCGCAGGGGATGAGGGGCTCAACAATGCACCCGATGCTTCCGATATGTGGTACGGTTCGGACGCATGGCTTGCGGAGGGCGAGGGCAACTACCAGTATGACGGCGTTCTTGAGCAGGGCTTTTATGATACCGCCGAGGCGCCGTCGTCCTACTTCTCGCTCGACAGGAACACGGCGGGATATTCGCTCGTCCGCGCGCAGATCAATGCGGGCATGCGCGTTGCCGCCGATTCGGTGCGGCTGGAGGAGCTTGTCAATTACTTCGATTACGACTATCCCGCGCCCGAGGAAGGGGAGACCTTCGGCATCAGCGCATACCTTGCCGACTGCCCCTGGAATGCGGAGCACAAACTCATGACGGTGGGTCTGAAAACGGAGGAGGCCCGCTCCACGGGGGACGCCAACTATGTTCTGTTGGTGGACGTCTCGGGTTCGATGAGCGGCAATCGGATCGACCTTGTCAAGTACGGCGCGAACAAGCTCGTGGACGGGCTGGGCGAGCGCGACCGCGTCGCCATCGTGACGTATGCGAGCGGCGTTCAGACGGTGCTTGAGAGCACGGCGGCGACCGAGGCGGGCAAGACTGCCATCCGCAGCGCGATCGCAGGCCTCAGCGCCTACGGCTCCACGAGCGGATCGGACGGCTTGCAGCGCGCCTACGAACAGGCGGAGGCGCACAGGGCGGAAAACGGCAACAACCGCGTCATCATCCTCACGGACGGCGATTTCAACGTGGGCATCTCGGACACGATGCAGCTCACTGAATTCATTCAGGAGAAGGCAAAGAGCGGCATTGCGCTCAGCGTCGTGGGCGTGGGGCTGGGCAACACGCGCGACGACCTCATGCAGACGCTCGCGCTCAACGGGAACGGCAACTACTGCTATATCGACTCGCAGACGGAGGCGGAGAAGGTGTTCACGCAGGAACTTGCGGGAATGCTCTACACGGTGGCGCACGATGCCAAGGCGGGGGTCACGTTCAATGCGGACATGGTGTCCTCCTACCGCCTTCTGGGCTACGACATGAAGACCATGACCGAGGATGAATTCAATAATTCCGAAAAGGATGCGGGGGAGATCGGCAGCAACCTGTGCGTGACGGTCATGTACGAGATCGTGCCCGCCGCCTCGGACATGGGCGGCACGGAGGGCGCGCTTGCAGACGTCACGGTGCGCTACCGCACGACGCAGGGGGAGGACGCCGAGGCCACGCTCGCCGTGACGGGCAGCGAGGGAGAGACGGACGACGCCCGCTTTGCCGCCTGCGTTGCGGAATTTGCGCTCGTGCTGCGGCAGTCCCGCTATTGTGCGGACGCCTCGCTCGCGAAGGTGGCGGAGCGGCTGAACGCCCTCGGCGACTATGTGGAGGGGGACGTCTACAAGCGGGAGTTTGCACAGCTTGTCACGCTCGCCATTCAATCGGAACACTACGACCTCCCGTCTGAGGACGAAGGGGCGCAGGACGGGGTATAGACCGCACTGCGGGAGCGCGCCGACCCGCATGAACGACGAAAAAGCTGAACATCATATCATACCGCCCGCGCACAAAGTGCGCGGGCGGTATGATTGAAATGGGATACGTTCATTCAAATTGGGCGGAATAGATCTCTTTGTAGAATCCGCCAAGGCGGAGCAGTTCGGCGTGGGTGCCGCGCTCCACAATGTCGCCGTCCTTTACGACGAGGATGAGGTCGGCATTCTTCACGGTCGTCAGGCGGTGGGCGATGATAAAGCACGTTCTGCCGCTGCACAGGGTGTCCATCGCGTCGCGGATGAGCAGTTCGGTGCGCGTGTCCACATTGCTCGTCGCCTCGTCCAGAATGAGCATGCGTGCGGGGGAGAGCATGGCGCGCGCGATGGTCATGAGCTGTTTCTGCCCCTTGGAGAGGTTGACGCCGCCGTCCGTGATGCGTGTTTCATAGCCCTCGGGAAGGGACGCGATATAATCGGCGATGTGCGATGCCCGCGCGGCGTGCTCCACGTCCTCGCGCGTCGCCTGCGGATTGCCGTAGGCGATATTCTCAAAGATGGTGCCCTCAAACAGCCACGTGTCCTGCAGAACCATCGTGAACGCGGCGCGCAGGCTCCCCCGCGTATAGGAGCGGATGTCCCTGCCGTCCAGCGTGATGCGCCCGCCCTGTGCGTCGTAAAAGCGCATCATCAGGTTGACGAGCGTCGTCTTTCCCGCGCCCGTCGGCCCGACGATGGCGATCGTCTGCCCGGGAAGGGCGGTGAAGGAGAGGTCGTGAATGGTGTCCTCCGCGCCGTTGTAGGAAAAGCGGACATGCTCGAAGGAGAGCGCGCCCTGCACGTTCACCGCCTGCACCGCATCGGGGGCGTCCGCCTCCTCGGCGGGCGCGTCGAGCAGACGGAACACGCGCTCTGCGGCGGCGAGTGCCGACTGGATCTCGCCCAAAATGTTGGCATATTCGTTGACGGGGCCGGAGAACCTGCGCGAATAGAGCAGGAAGGAGGAGATGCTGCCGAGCCCGATGAGGCCGAACAGGTACAGGAACGCACCCGCCGTGCTGATGATGACGGTCCCCAGATTGTTGACGAAGTTGACGGCGGGGCCGATCAGGCTGCCATAGTAGTCCGCCTCGTAGTAGGCGTCCACCGCCTCGGTGTTTTTGATGCAGAATTTTTCGATCATCTTCTGCTCTCTGCCGTAGGCGCGGATGGTGGCAAGCCCCGTGAGCATTTCCTCCGAAAAGCCGTTCAGCTCCGCAAGCTTGGCGCTGCGCCTGCGGAAGAGCGGGCGCACCTGCCTGCTGCGCTTGAGCGCGATGAACACGGAGAGGGGCACGGTGATGAGAAAGACGGCGAGCAGGATGGGGGAGGCGGCGATCATGCCGATGAGCGCGCCGACCACCGTGACGACGCTCGTCGCCGCCTGCAGGATGTCGTTGGAGAGGGAAGCGTTCACCGTGTCGATGTCGTAGGAGATGCGGTTGATGAGGTCCCCCGTCTGCATCCTGTCGAGCAGGGAGAGGGGCATGACGAGGAACTTGTCGAACACGTCCTGCCGCATGCTCCTGACGATGCGCTGGCTCAGACGGATCATGAGCAGCGTCAGCGCATAGGAGAGCACGCCCGAGATGACGTAGAACACCGCCATATACGCGCAGTACCTGCCGACGGCGGCAAAGTCCACGCCGCCGGGCGCTGCGAGCGCGTCCACCGCCTCGCCCGAGAGCCACGGGCCGATTAGCGCAAACGCATTGCTGCCCAGCATCAGAAGGAGTGCCACCGCCACCCGCCCCTTGTAGCGCAGGAAATATTTCATCAGGCGGAAAAAGACGTCTCTGCGTCCCGATTTTGCGGGGACGTTTTGTGTTTTACGCATCCTGCTGCCCTCCTTCGCCGTGCTGGGAGGCGTAGATGCTGCGGTATAGCGCACAGGTGCGCATGAGCTCTTCGTCCGAACCGAACCCGACGGCCTCTCCCCTGTCGAGGACGAGGATCTTGTCGGCGAACCGCACCGAGCTGATGCGCTGGGCGATCATGATGATGGTGGTGTCCGGCAGCTGTTCGGGCAGCGCCTTGCGCAGTTGTGCGTCCGTGCGGTAGTCGAGTGAGCTCGAAGAATCGTCGAGGATGAGAAAGGCGGGGGAGGCGGCAAGGGCGCGGGCGATGAGCAGACGCTGTTTCTGTCCGCCGCTGAAGTTTGCCCCGCGCGCCGTGAGCATGGCGTCATACCCGCCGTGTTCGCGGATGAAGGCGTCCGCGCGCGCCGTGGCCGCCGCGCGTTCTATGTCCTCCTGCGCAAGGCCGCGCTCGAAGTCGATGTTCTCGCACACGCTCGCCGCCATCAGAAAATCATTCTGGAACACCACGCCGAATCTGGCGCGCAGGTCGGAAAGTTCATAGGTGCGCACGTCCTTCCCGTCCACCAGCACGCGTCCCTCGTCGGCATCGTAAAAGCGCAGCAGCAGGGCGGCAACGGTGCTCTTTCCGCTGCCCGTCGCGCCGATGATGCCCAGCGACTCTCCCTTCGCCAGCGAAAAGCTGACGCCGTGCAGGGCGGGCACGTCCCCGTAGGAAAAGGTGACGTTGTCAAAGCGCAGAACGCTGTCCTCCCGCTCTCCGTCGGGAAGGGACAAAAGCTGTTCGGGCAGGGCAAGAATGGCGGCGATGCGCTTTGCGGACGCGCCCCCCTTGGAGTAGATCACGAAGAGTCTGCTCACCGTGATGACCGCATTGAGGATGATGGTGAAATAGGAGGTGAAGGCGATGATGTCGCCCGGCATGGTGTGCCCCGCGGCGACGCGGTAGGCGCCGAAGAAGATGACGGCCGCCATGCCGAGGTTGAGCACCGCGTTCATGAGCGGGCCGGTGATGCCCATCGTCGTGCTCGCCCTCGTCTCGCCGCGCACCACGCTTTCGTTGACCGTGCGGAAGGAATCGCTCTCGTACTGCGTGCGGGAGAGCGCCTTGATGACGCGGATGCCGGTGTGGTCGTCGCGCACCTTGCGCACCATGCCGTCCACACGACGCTGCAGTTCGTCGTAGAGGCGGATGCCGCGGCGGGATACGAGGATGACGATGACGGCGAGCACGGGCACGGCGGCAAGCAGAATGAGCGCGAGCAGTTCGTCCACCATAAAGGTGAGAGCCACGCCGCCGACGAGCAGGATGGGGGCGCGCACGCCCAGCCGCTGCATCATGCCCACCATGTTGTGCACGTTGTAGGTGTCCGAGGAGAGACGGGAGACGAGGGAGGGAACGGTCGCCTCATCCGTCTGGCGCGCCGAAAGGCGGAGCGTCTTGGAGAACAGGTCTGCGCGCAGTCGCTGCGTCGTGTCGCGCGCCACCTTCGATGCCATGCGGTTGGCGACCACGTTCCCCACGAACCCCGCGGCGGCGCAGGCGAGCATGCCCGCGCCCCACAGCGACAGGGTAAGGATGTCCTTCGCGGGCGCGACGTTGTCGATCATATGCGCCATGATCAGGGGCAGGAACAGTTCGGCAAGCGTTCCCGCCGCCTTGATGCAGAACCCGATCGCCATGCGCAGTTTATAGGCGGACAGATAGGAAAGCAGTGTTTTCAAGGGCGCTCCTCCCCGTTGTCCGCGATCACGCGCTTGGCGTTTTCCGCAAGCCGCTGCGTGAGCGCTATGATCGCCTCGCACTCCGCCTTGTCAAATCCCGCCAGAATGCGGTCGTTCCATGCGCGGTGCACTTCGCGGATGGCGGGAATGGCGTCCAGCGCCTTCTGCGTGGGGAACACGCGCAGCGTGCGCCTGTCCTGTGCGTCGGGCGTGCGGGTGATAAAGCCCTTTTCCTCCAGCGAGGCAAGCTGGCGCGCCACGTTGCTCTTGTGCACGTAGATGAGCTGGGTGAGTTCCTCCTGCGTGATGCCGGGGTTGCGGCAGATGTTCAGAATGTAGGAGTCCTGATAGCTGCCGATGCCCAGCGCCTCAAAGTGCGCCGTGCGGTAGAGGTTGGCGCAGCGCCACACCTCGCCGATATTTTTCATAAAGCGGTTTGTCATGTCGGCCTCTCCGTAATTCGTTGCGTCCGCAATTGTTGCGCCCGCAACAATAGGATAGCATAAAAAAGGACCGCTGTCAAGCGGTCGGAGCGGGGAGAATAAAATTCCCGCCCGAACCATCGGGCGGGATTGCCGTTACATGGCAGGGGCGTTTGCGGAGGGCGTATAGACGCGCGCTGCAAGGTCTTTGTCGAGGAGATACAGGCTCTTAGGGTCCTGTCCGAAGAGCTGCATTTTTTTGATGAGGTCCTCGGCGTTTTTCTCCTCCTCGCCCTGTTCTTTGACGAACCAGTCGAGGAACTGCATTGTCTTGAAGTCCTTGGCGGCGAACGCGGCGGCGTAGATGTCGTTGATCCAGCCCGTCACAAGCCGTTCGTGTTCGAGACCCGCCTGCAGGGGCGCCGCATTGTCCGCGTACTGTTTGTCGGGCGCGTCGATCTGCCCAAAGACGACCTTTTCGCCGTTGTCCAGAAGGTAACGGCGCATCATCATGGCGTGGTCGCGCTCTTCCTGTGCCTGCACTTCGTACCAGTGGGCAAAGCCGTCCAGTCCCGCCTCGGCATAGTAGTCCGCAAAATCCAGATAGAGATAGGCGGAGTAAAGTTCTTTTGTTACCTGTTCGTTCAAAAGTTTTTTGACTTGTTCGTTCAGCATGGTTTGTCTCCTTTTCTGATTCCACACGTATTATAGTTCTTTTTCTGCGGAAAAGCAAGGGATTTCAGATGGTTTCAATGTTGATGAGATTGGAATTGCCGCTCTTGCCGTTGGGCGTGCCGCCCGTGATGACGATGGTGTCGCCCTTCTTCACAAGCTCCGAATCGCGCGCGGCGCACTTGGCAAAGTGGAAGAGCACGTCCACCGAGTGGTATTCCTCGCTCATGACGGGCAGGACGCCCCAGCTCAGCGCAAGTTTCTGGTAGCTGCGCGGGTCGGTCGTCATGCCGATGATGTCGATCATCGGGCGGAAGCGGGAAACCATCTTCGCCGTTCCCCCCGTGCGGGTACACACGACGATCGCCTTTGCCTTCACGTCCTTTGCCAGGGTACACGCGGAATGGGAGAGGGCGTCCGCAATGCCGCGGATGAGGTAGTCCTTCTCGTCCACCTTCTGAATGAACTGTTCGCGGCTCTCCGCCTGCACGGCGATGCGCGCCATGGCTGCCACCGCCTGTACGGGGTACAGCCCTGCCGCCGTCTCACCCGAGAGCATGACGGCGCTCGAGCCGTCGTACACGGCGTTTGCCACGTCGGAGATCTCCGCACGGGTGGGGCGGGGCTGCTTGATCATGGATTCGAGCATCTCCGTTGCCGTGATGCAGCGCTTGCCCGCGCGGCGGCAGGCGTTGATGATGGTTTTCTGAATGTCGGGCAGTTCCTCGTAGGGAATTTCCACGCCCATGTCGCCGCGGCCGATCATGATGCCGTCCGAAACTTCCAGAATGGACTGCAGGTTGTTCACGCCCGCGCGGTTTTCGATCTTGGCGATGAGGTCGATGTCGTCCGAGCCGTGCTCGTGCAAAAAGGTGCGCACGTCCAAAACGTCCTGCGCCTTGGAGACGAAGGAACATGCCACAAAGTCCACGCCCTGCTCAATGCCGAACAGCAGATCGCTCTTGTCCTGTTCGGAAAGATACACAAGGTTGAGCTGCTTTTCGGGGAAGAACATGGATTTGCGGTTGGAAAGTTCCCCGCCGATGACGACGGTGCACACGACGTCGGGCGCCTTGACCTTTTTCACTTCAAAAACCATCAGGCCGTTGTTCAAAAGGATCCTGTCGCCAGGCTGCATGTCCTCGCAGATGCCCTTGTAGGAGACCGCCACGCGCGTCTCGTCGCCCTCGATCTCATCGGTGGTGAAGGTGAACGTGTCGCCCTCTTTCAGCGTGACCTTTCCGTCTTTGAAGGTGCGGATGCGGAACTCGGGGCCCTTGGTGTCCAGCAGAATGGGCAGGGGAATGTGCTTTTCTTCGCGGATCTTCTTGATCATCGCGATCTTTTTGGCGTGTTCCTCGTGCGTTCCGTGCGAGAAGTTGATGCGGGCAACGTTCATGCCCGCGTCTGCCAAGGCGGCAATGACTTCCTCCGTGTCCGAAGCGGGGCCGAGGGTGCATACGATCTTGGTCTTTCTCATACGATCTCCTTATGAAAAATTTTTCCTCTTCTATTTTATCATATTCTCTGCAAAATACAAGCTTTTTTTCGGAATTTGTGGTATAATCAAGATACTTCGAGCGGACTGCGCGGCCGCGGCGTATCCCGAATACGACGAGGAAAGTCCGGGCATCGCAGGGCAGGACGCCTGATAACGTCAGGTGAAGGCGACTTCAAGGAAAGTGCAACAGAAATAGACCGCCGCTTTTTTAGCGGCAAGGGTGGAAAGGCGAGGTAAGAGCTCACCGACGGGACGGTAACGCCCCGTGCCATGTAAACCCCGTCCGATGCAAGGTTGGGCTGTGTTCATGTGGGTTGCCCGCCCGAGCACAGCCGTGAATACCGCTGGAGCCTATCGGCGACGGTAGGCGTAGATAAATGACCGCGCTCGACAGAACCCGGCTTACAGGTCCGCCTCGAAGTACCTTTTGAAAAAAATGTCCGCCTGCGCGGGCATTTATCGTATATTGGCTCCCGCAAAAAGGCGCAGCATTTTTGTGGGAAGAGGAGCCGCAAGCGTTGCACGCCCGCCGCAAGGATGCGCGCGGCGGGGGAAATGGCGCTTTGCGGCGACGAGACCGCGCTCGACAGAACCCGGCTTACAGGTCCGCCTCGAAGTACCTTTTGAAAATTTCGCGCCCCGAAGGCTCAGCCTTCGGGGCGCGTGCTTTTATTATGCCTTGTAAAGATTCAGATACCTATGCGCGGCGGCACCGAACAGGTGCCGCCGCGCATAATTGTAAAGTCGTTCAAAAGGGGTTGACCCCGAAACAAAGATATGATATAATCGAAACAGGCAACATGGGCGTTGCAAATAGGCGGTTAGCCCCTTGGGGGAAATATGATGAGTATTTCCTACATAAGGGGGTGGTCGTATGGATTTTACATTCCTGCGGTTTCTGTTCTACTTGGTGGAACAAGAAATTATCATCTCTTTTCGAGTGACAAAGGACAAAATCTACGTGATCATAAAAAAATAACCGCCCAAGTTAGCAGCTGGAAGCGGTTATTTTAATCGACACAGGGCTAACCGTTGAAAGGTAGCGCCCCTCTGTTGCTCTTTTATTTTATCACCGTTTTTGCGATCTGTCAACCATTTCAAAGAAAATCTTTTTGTATTGGCGGTATAAATTCTTTTTCCTTGATATTTTTGAACAGAAATTTGTTATAATGAATTTCGTTGAAAAATATTTCCGTAATTTTTACGGTTTGCAGGATTTTTCAGAAAAAAGACGGTAAAATCTGAAAAAAGGGAGGCGAGAAATGCAGACAGTGGAAAACGACCGTCGGTGCGAAACATGTATCCATTTTACACAGCACTACTTTATCAGGAACGGAAAGCTGTGCAAGGTGTCCTGCGGCATATGTGCGAATGGGCAGATGCGCAAGGGGGAAAAGAAAAAGCAGCTGTTTCACCCGGATTGTCCGCACTGGGAGGAGGGCGGGCAGGCGGCCGCGCGGCAAAAACAGGGCGTCAGGGAGGCATTCGCCAAGGCGGCGGACGCGCTCGCGCAGATCGCGCTCATTCTCGAGGAGGAGACAGCCGAGGCGCAGGAGGGGCACGGCGACGCCGAAATGCCAAAAATTGTATGAAAACGGGGCAAAAACGCTTGCGCTTGCGGGCGTTCTATGGTAAAATCATAAGGCTGTAAATACGCACCCGCGTATGCGCCGCTCTCCGTGTCCGTAAATTTTTTGCATGCGGACAGGTGCGGATCAAACACATTGCGGGGAGGTAAAACGGAGGAAATTATGGCAGTGATCACCATGAAGCAACTTCTCGAGGCAGGCGTCCATTTCGGGCACCAGACGAGAAAGTGGAACCCGAAGATGAAGAAGTACATCTTCGCAGCCCGTCACGACATCCACATCATCGACCTTGAAATGACGGCGAAGCTCATCGAAGAGGCCTATGCCTTTGTCGTCGAGCTTGTCAAGTCGGGCAAGAGCATCCTGTTCGTCGGCACCAAGCGCCAGGCGCAGGACGCCATCAAGGAGGAGGCGGAGCGCTGCGGGCAGTACTACGTCAATTCCCGTTGGCTGGGCGGCACGCTCACCAACTTCAAGACCATCCGCTCCCGCATCGACTATCTTGAACGCCTCGAGCGCATGGAGGCGTCGGGCGAGTTCGAGCTGCTCCCCAAGAAAGAAGTGCTCGGCCTGAAAAAGGAGATGGGCAAGCTGCAGGAAAACCTGGGCGGCATCAAGAACATGCGCGGCATGCCCGGCGCGCTCTTTGTCGTCGACCCGCACAACGAGGACATCGCGGTCGCCGAGGCGCGCAAGCTGCACATTCCGATCATCGCGATCACGGATACCAACTGCGATCCCGACCTTATCGACTACGTGATTCCCGGCAACGACGACGCGATCCGCGCCATCAAGCTCATTTCGTCCGTCATTGCGAATGCGGTCATCGAGGCGAACCAGGGCGAAACGCCCGTGATGGAGCAGGCGGCGGCGGAAGTTCCCGCCGAGCCGAAGGACATTGAAGAAGTCGTCGCGGCGCAGGAGCCTGCGGCGGAGTGACGAAAAAAAGGAGAATACGGATATGGCAGAATTCACGGCAAAAGACGTAATGAAACTGCGCGAACAGACGGGCGCAGGCATGATGGACTGCAAGCGCGCGCTGGTCGATGCAGACGGCGACATGGACAAGGCGGCGGACCTTCTCAGAGAGCGCGGCATCGCAAAGGCGGCAAAGCGCGCCTCCAAGATCGCGGCGGAGGGCATCGTATATGCCCTTGTCGAGGGCAAGGTCGGCGTGCTCGTCGAGGTCAACTGCGAATCCGACTTCGTTGCCAAGGGCGACAAGTTCAAGGAACTTGTAAGCGCCGTCGCAAAGCAGATCGCTGCGGTCAAGCCCGCTACGGTGGAAGAGCTGCTTGCCTCCGATATGGGCGGCAAGACCGTCGAAACGTATGTGCAGGAGCAGATCGCCGTCATCGGCGAGAAGATCTCCGTTCGCCGCTTTGCGGTGTATGAGACGGAGGGCTTTATCGAGACGTATATCCACATGGGCGGCACGATGGGCGTCATGCTCGATTTCTCGGGCGAGGCAAGCGAGCAGGCAAAGGCGGTCGCGCACGACGTGGCGCTGCACGTTGCGTTTGCGAAGCCGCAGTACATGACGGCGGCGGAAGTTTCGCAGGAGACGCTCGACAAGGAAAAGGCCATCCTCACGCAGGAGGTCATGAACGAGGGCAAGCCCGCCAACATCGCCGAGCGCATCGTCATGGGCAAGATCAAGAAGTTCTATGAAGAGAACTGCCTCATGGATCAGAAGTTCGTCAAGGACGACAAGATGACCATCGCGCAGCTGCTGGCAACGGCGGGCGGCGCGCAGCTCAAGCGTTTCTGTTTCTTCGTCCGCGGCGAAGGGCTGGAAAAGAAGAGCGAGGACCTGCAGGAGGAAGTGAACAAGCAGGTCGAGGCAATGAAGAAGTAAGATCGTTTGGTTCCCAAACCGCTGCTACGGCAGCGGTTTTTGTTATGGAAAGGGGGCACGAAAGTTCAAGAGTTGACGGTATGTTCCGAGCGTTCCGTCCGTCGGCAAGAAACTTGAAATGACTGCACCGCAAATGTGTTTACACCGCAAAAATCGCTTGCAAAAGCGGGCCGTGTTTGGTATAATAAGATAGCTTGCCGAGGCGTAGCGCAGATTGGTAGCGCGCTTGGTTCGGGACCAAGAGGTCGTGGGTTCAAATCCCGTCGCCTCGACCAAAGAAAGGACAGACCAAAGTCTGTCCTTTCTTTGGTTGGAAAAGCAGACCGACGGGATTTGAGGGCGGAGGCGCGAGCGGGAGCGAGCGGTTTGCGCAACGGTGTTTGGGTACAGAAAGCGTGAGAGCAAACTGCATCAGCCCGGTGGGCTGTGCACCGGGGCGCGCCGCCAAAGGCGCAAATCCCGTCGCCTCGACCAAAAAAGGAACAGACGAAAGTTTGTTTCTTTTTTAATGTGTTTTGAAAAAGGCGGCGTTGTGGAGGACGGAGGGGTGCTCGGGCGCGAGGGCGGCGGCGCGGGCATGGCACTCGCGTGCGAGCGCCTCCTCGCCGAGCGCATAGTGGCAGTAGGTCAAGCCCAGAAGGGGAAACAGCGTGCGCTCTTCGGGCAGGTCAAAGTCGCCCTCGGCGGAGCGGTCGGGACAGTCCAGGGCGCGCTCGTACCACCAGACCGCCTCGCGTAATCTTCCCGCCTCCTGCAGGTTTCTGCCGATGGCGTGGCAGATGCTCCCGCGCGGCAGACCGTAGCGGAAGGCGTGCAGCAGGGCGTCGAGCGCGCGTTCGCGCCGTCCCTGTGCCGCAAAGCAGTCGGCAAGCACGCGGCACGCCTCGATCTTGTTGACGTACCACCCGTCGCCCGCGAGCATCTCCTCCAGCACGGCAGCCGCCTCGGTGTACAGGCGGTTGTAATACAGCTCCCGCCCGTAATAGAACAGGTCGCGCCCGCCGAGCGGCTGTTCGGCGCGCCACTTCTGATAGATGTGCAGGTTGCGTGCGCCGCGCGGTTTGTCGCTGCCCAGGTGGTGCACCGCAAATTCGTCGCGGATGACCTTCCCGTGCGGGGGGATGCATTCGTGCACCCGCCCCTCCCAGCGAAAGCCCGCGCTGCGGCGCATGATGCGCTCGCGCAGGTAGGCGCAGCCGCCGTTCACATATCTGCACACCGCCATGTCCGCGTTCTCCGCCCGCATGCGCGCCTTCAGGGCGGCAAGGCGGGGGAGCATGTCGGGCAAGATCACGTCGTCGGCGTCCAGCCACATCAGAAGGTCCCCGCCCGCCCTGGAAAAGGAAAAATTGCGGGCGGCGGAAAAGTCATCCGTCCACGGAACGAAAAAGACCTTGTCGGTGTAGCGGCGCGCAATTTCGCACGTTGCGTCCGTACTGCCCGTGTCGGCGATGACGATCTCGTCCGCCGCATCCTGCACGCTGTCCAAACAGCGCGCAAGCACCTGTTCCTCGTCCTTTACGATCATGCATACCGAAAGTTTCATCCCTTTATCGTATGAAGGAGGGGACGCGCGGGGTGTCAGGCATCGCGAGGCGAATGCAAACTTAGTTTATAAGGTATAGATTTTATATTTTATATCTTTGGAGCCTATCTGTCACCTTCTTTTTGTCATCCGATTATGATGGGATACGGGCATTGCGCACTTCTGCGCACTGCGCCGCGCGCATCTGCGCGATCACGGAGGAAAAGAATGACGATTTACAAGAGACATTGCACGTGCGGCTGCTGTCCCTGCATCTGCGGCTGGAACTGCGCCGAAACGATGGTATATGATCGGATCATCGTCGGCCCCACGGGCGCCACGGGCGCAAGGGGGCCCACAGGTCCGACCGGTCAATGTACAGGCTGCCCGACTGGTCCCACAGGCGCCACGGGAGCGACGGGTCCGATCGGACCAACTGGTGCCACCGGTGTAACCGGCGCCACGGGTGCAACGGGGTCTGCAGGTGCTGCGGGATCGACCGGCGCCACGGGTGCAACGGGTCCCACAGGCCCCACAGGCCCCACAGGCCCTACGGGCCCCACGGGTGCAACGGGGTCTGCAGGTGCTGCGGGACCGACCGGCGCCACGGGTGCAACGGGTCCCACAGGTCCCACAGGCCCCACAGGCCCCACAGGCCCTACGGGCGCCACGGGTGCAACGGGGTCTGCAGGTGCTACGGGACCGACCGGTGTTACGGGGGCTACCGGAGCAACGGGTCCCACAGGTCCTACGGGTGCCACGGGTGCAACGGGGTCTGCAGGTGCTGCGGGACCGACCGGCGCCACGGGTGCAACGGGTTCCACAGGCTCCACAGGTCCTACGGGACCGACCGGCGCCACGGGTGCAACGGGCACTGCCGCCGCAACGCAGATGCTTTCCGCGTATTCCACGCCTTCCGCGCCCGGTACGGCGGGAAACGCCCTGCTGTTTGACGTCAACGGCGTTTCGTCCGGTACGGCAGTCACGCATACGGCGGGGGACAGCGAGTTCTCGCTCACGGAACCGGGCATCTATACTGCGGCGTTCCATGGAAATCTTGCGCCCGCCTCGGGGGTCAACTTCCCGCTGAATGTCATCCTGGAATTGCAGCAGGACGGCACGACGGTCCCGAATGCAGTCGTACAGCACACCTTCCACTCTTCGCCCGATACCGCAACGGTCGCCTTCAGCGTGCCCGTTCAGGTAACGAGCGCACCCTCTGTGCTGCGTGTCTTGGGCGAGGGCGGAAATTTTTTATACAGCGCTGTCAATATGACAGTTTATAAAGTATCGTCTTAATGGCACCTGACGGAGCCAGTACGTTTCCCGCGGGAATATCCCGCGGGAAATTTTATTTGGCGGACTGAAAATCCTTGCTTTTTCGGATAAAATGGTGTAATATACCTATTGTTGTACAAGTTTTATTTCTGCGGTCTGGCTATCGTTTTCGGAGTCGACAAGTTAAAAATTCAAAATGCTTCCGTAGTTAAATGGATATAACAGCCCCCTCCTAAGGGGCCGTTGTGGGTTCGATTCCCGCCGGGAGTAC